>JAEUIK010000007.1 GCA_016793185.1 Planctomycetaceae bacterium
AAGGAGTTGAGCGAGGAGGCCAAGGTCGCCATCCGCAACGTGCGCCGCGACGGCAACAAGCTGGCCGATACCGAGCAGAAAGACAAAACCCTCACCGAAGACGATCGCGACCAGGTCAAGGAAGAGATTCAGGAGCTGACCAAGACCTACGAGAACCAGGTCTCTCACCTGGCCGAGGCCAAAGAAGCCGAAGTGATGGAGAATTAGCGCCTTCTTCATGACGGCGCGTTATCAACCAGCGGTTGCACAAGTCTCTCCGGGAGTCCGTTACATGGCGCGTCAGTTCCTGGTTCGGTGCAGCGTGGTCGGGGCCTTGCTGCTGACGCTCGTCGCCCCGTCGCCGGCCGACGAAGCGATCAAAAAGTCGGCTGCGCAAGCGCTCGTGACTGCCGACCGGATCCTCGTCATCGCCCATCGCGGCGACAGCAAGGTCGCCCCCGAGAACACGCTGCCGGCCTTTCAGTCGGCGGTCGACGTGGGGAGCGATCTGGTGGAGCTCGACTATGTGCATACCAAGGACGGCGTGCCGCTGGTGATCCACGACGACACGCTCGATCGCACCACCAACGCCCGGCAGATTTTTGGCGGCGAGAAGATTCCCGTGGCTTCCAAAACGCTTCAGGAACTCGCGCCGCTCGACGCCGGAGAGTGGTTTGGCAAGAACTTCCGCGGCACGCGCCTCCCCACGCTCGACCAGTCGCTCGACGTCATTCAGCGCGGCTCGGTCACCCTGATCGAACGGAAGAAGGGGGACGCCAAGACCTGCTACGAACTGCTGCGGAGCAAGGACCTGCTGGATGAGGTTGTCGTCCAGGCCTTCGATTGGGATTTCCTGGCCGACTTCCACCAGTTGGCCCCGCATGTCGCGCTCGGAGCGCTCGGGCACGACGAGCTGACCGACGCCAAGATCGCCGCCGTCAAGCGGACCGGCGCGACCGTCGTGGGCTGGCAACAGGACCAACTCGACCAGGCCGGCGTCAACAAGCTGCACGACGCCGGCTACCGCGTTTGGGCCTGGACCGTCGACAACCTGGGGCGCGCCGACGAACTGGCCGACATGGGGGTCAACGGGATCATCACGAACATCCCCAAGCAGGTCAAAGCCCTCGATTTGGCCTACGAAAAGAAGGCCGCCGCGGTCGCCGAGTGAGTTGCGCTCGGGCGATTTCGCTGTTCCAACCGCGTCGCTATTCGGAGGGCGCCGACGCGCGCTGGAACGGGCTTTCCGTCGGAGCGCGGTCGCCAAAGCTCACCCCTAACGCGCGCGCCGCGTGCACCGCCGAGCAGTGCGGTGACACGGTCGAGATCTGCCGCACGGCCTCGGTGATCGGCACACTGTCGATCTCCGGGGGATGGTAACAGACCATCTCGCCGAAGCGTTCATGGTGCACGAGCCGCATCGCGTGGGCGCCAAACTGCGTGGCCAGCACCCGGTCGAAGGTCGTCGGGGGCCCGCCGCGCTGCAGATGGCCGAGGACGACGCAGCGCGTTTCGCGTTTCAGGCGTTTGCCGATCTCATCCGAAACGAACTGTCCGATCCCGCCGAGCCGCGCGTGCCGCCCCCCTTCGGCCGGGGCGCAGGTCACGATCTCCCCCGACGGCAGCTTGGCTCCCTCGGCCACGACAACCAGCGTGAAGCGTTTGCCATGGGTTTCGCGGTCGAGGATCTTTTCGCACACGTGCTCGAAGGTCCAGGGGATCTCGGGAATCAGAATCACGTCGCCGCCGCCGGCGATGCCGGCGTACAGGGCGATCCAGCCCGAGTTGCGCCCCATCACTTCGAGCACCATGATTCGTTCGTGGCTGGCGGCGGTGGTGTGCAGGCGGTCGAGCGCGTCGGTCGCGCAGGCGACGGCGCTATCGAAGCCGAAGGTAAAGACGGTGGCCGAGAGGTCGTTGTCGATGGTCTTGGGAACGCCGACGACCGGAATGCCCGCCTCGTGGAATTCCTGGGCGATTGCCAGCGAGCCGTCGCCGCCGATGCAGATCAGGCCGGTAAGGCCGAGTTGCTCGACGGTCAGGCGGGCTCCATCGATGAGCTCGGGGTCGAGCATCGGCTCGCCGTCGGTGCCGCGCACGATCGTGAACCGTCCTCGATTGGTCGAGCCGAGGATGGTTCCCCCCTGGTTGAGAATGCCGTTGGTGCTTTGTTGCGTGAGGGGAACGTAGCTGACGGGGTCGACGAGCCCTTCGTAGCCGCGGAGGAACCCGACGCAATCGTAGCCGAGCTGGGCGGCGCTCTTGTAAACGCCGCGGATGACCGCGTTCAGGCCGGGAGCGTCGCCGCCGCTGGTCAACACTCCGACCCGTCGTTTTGCCGTCATGCGGCCACCTTGGCGTTGTGAAGGGGGGCGTCTCCCTCGGTTTGTAGCTCGCGCCGCCGAGGTTGTCCAGGCAGGTCGCGGCAGGGCACGAAGTGCTTTTCTCCGGCAGGGTGGCGCTCTATCCTGGGGCTCGCGCCCGACCGGCGCGCACCGTGAACGACCACTGGACCGAACTGTACTTCGTGGGGATTTTTGCATGTTGCTGCCGCACCGCTTGTTCGCCCTCCCCTTGACCATCACGCTCACGCTCTCGACCGCGGCCCTGGCCGCCATGGCCCCCAACTCCGCTACCACGCCCGTCCCCCGCGACGGCAATTGGCTGAAGCTGCACGAATCGTTCAACGAACGGGCGAAGCAGGGGGACATCGAGCTGGTCTTTCTGGGCGATTCGATCACCCAGGGTTGGGGCAACAACGCGGTCTGGAAGAAGCACTATGGCCCGCGCAAGGCGTTCAACATCGGCATCGGCGGCGACCGCACGCAGCACGTCCTCTGGCGGCTCGACCACGGCAACGTCGATGGGCTGAAGCCCAAGCTCGTGGTGCTGATGATCGGGACCAACAACTCCAACGGCAGCGACAACACCGCCGAAGAGATTGGCGAAGGGATTAAGGCCATCGTCGCCAAGCTGCGCGAGAAGCTGCCCGAGTCGAAGATCCTGCTGCTGGCGATCTTCCCGCGCGGCGAGAAACCGAATCCACAGCGCGAGAAGAACGCCAAGGCCAGCGAGATCGCCAGCCAGGTGGCCGACGGCAAGATGGTCTACTTCCTCGACATTGGGCCGAAGTTCTTGACCGAGGACGGAACGCTCGCCAAGGAGATCATGCCCGACTACCTGCACCTCAGCCCCCGGGGCTACCAGATTTGGGCCGATTCGATCGAGGACAAAGTGAGCGAGCTGCTGGGAGAGAAGCAGTAGCCTCGATTCAGTCCGCGTAATCCGAAGTGATCAACCGGCCCAAGTTCCAGGCAGTACGCTGCCTGGGTCTGGTCGTGAAGAGCCCAGGGAGCGCACTCCCTATAGGTTTTTTTCGCGCAATGCGCGAAGAACCCTACGCGGGGGGGATTTGACCCGACTTGCGCAGCCAGGTGACGTAGTCGCGGATCCCGTCGGCAAACTCCACGCGCGGATGGTACCCGAGCAAGCGTTCGGCCTTCGATAGTTCGGCGTAAGTGAGGGGCATGTCCTCGGCCTTGGCGGGCAGGTAGTCGATGTGCGCGGGGCGGCCGATCGCCCGTGCGAGTGCGTCGATCACCTCGCGCATCACGATTGGCTGGTTGTGCCCCAGGTTGATCGCCTCGCCGGCGCAGGCCGGAGCCGTGAGCGCCGCCAGCAGGGCCGCACAAATGTCGCTGACGTGCGTGAAGTCGCGGAGATAGGACCCGTCGCCAAACAGCGGAACGGGCTCGCCGTGGGCGATTTTCTGCGCGAAGATCGCCACTGCCAGGTCCGGCCGGAGACGCTCGCCGTAGACGCTGAAGGGGCGCAGGCAAACCACGGGCACCTGGTGCAAGTCGTGGTAGGTGAGCCCCAGCAGTTCGGCCGCGCGCTTCGTGACCCCATAGGGGCTGCGGGGAATGCCGAGCGGTGCATCCTCGACGAACGGGCCGACGGCGCCCCGCCCGTAGACCGTCGACGAGCTGACCAGCAGAAATCGCTCGACCGAGTGCGTCCGCGCTGCTTCGAGCAGGGCGAGCGTTCCCCCCACATTCGTGCGCTCGTAAATCGCGGGGTTTTGCACGCTGGGACGAACTCCCGCGTAGGCGGCCAGGTGCACGACATGCGTGAACCGCTCGGCGGCGAACAGCCCCTGCATCGCCGCGGCGTCGCAAATATCCAGCTCGCACAACTGCACGCGATCGTTGTCGGCATGGCGCGCGGCGTTGGCCCGCTTGAGTGCCGGATCGTAGTAGTCGTTGAAATTGTCGACGCAGACGATCCGGGAGTCGGTCGCGGCCAGCAGGCGGTCGATCGCGTGGCTGCCGATGAAGCCAGCGCCACCGGTGACGAGAATGTTCATGTCCGAAGCGAGCTCAGTGCGGCGCGAGGTGCCCAGGCGCGAGTGCGGGGCGATTCACCCATGATAGCCGCTACCGCCCCAGGACGTTACGGACTCCCAGCCCAAACAGGCGGGTAATGCTCGAAACGGCCTCGCGGGCCCCGATTTTCGACTGGCCGCGGACGCGATCGACAAACGTGATCGGCACCTCGGCAAACCGACAGCCGAGCCGCTTCAGGTGCCAGAGCACCTCTTCCTGAAACGAATAGCCGCGCGAGCGGATCGCGTCGAAATCGAGTTGGGCCAAGAGCGACGTCCGATAGCAGCGGAAGGCGCCGCTGCAGTCGTGCGGGGCCAGTCCCAGCAGTCCGCGGGCGTAAGAGTTCACCGCCCGGCTCATCAGGCGCCGCCGCCAGGGCCACCCTTCGACGCCCCCTCCAGGGATGTAGCGCGAGCCGATCGCGCAGCCGACCTCTTGGCCGTCGATTTTCTGGTCCATCGCCGCCAGCAGCGCGGGCAAGTAGCGCGGCGGATGACTGAAATCGGCATCCAGGTTGGCCATCTGCTGGTAGCTGTGCTCGATGGCGTACCGCATGGCCGCGATGGTGGCCGTCCCCAAGCCCAACTTTCCCTGGCGGTGCAGGCAGCGGATGCGCGGGTCGCGCTTGCCCGCCTCGTCGCACCACTGGCCCGTTCCGTCCGGGGAGTTGTCGTCGATCACCAGCAGGTCAGCCTCCGGCACGTACCGAAAAATCTCCTCCACTAGGGGTGGGAGATTCTCGATTTCGTTGTAGGTTGCCAAGGTGATCAGCGTCTTGGCGTGGGTCGGAGGAGCGGCCATGCAGAGTGCCTAAGGTGCGGGTGGGAAGGGGGCCAGGGCGCATCCGAGCGGCAGTGGGCCCCCGGCGGCGAAGTCTAGCACAACCCGGTCCGCGGGGAACGGCCGGTTTTCGCGGGCAAATCCCCCCTCCGGTGAGATTGCCGGCCCGCCGAGGTGTCCAGCCCGACGATGGGGACGAAGGCCTTCCTCGGCAGCACGAGATTTCGGCGGGCTGCGGAGGCTCAGAGCAGAATTCATCCGGATCTCACGCCGTTCGCCCTCGGGCTGCGCAAGCGGGGCGGATATACTTGGAGACGATCCCGCCCGACCCCGCCAGCCTCTCCCCCCGCGGCAATGATTTCAACGAGCAACCCGAATCCCTATTCCCCGGCCACCCCGCCATCGGGACCGGTCGCCGCGCCCGCGCGCGACACAACGGGATCGGGCGCCTACACCGGACCCTTTTGGCTCACTTATTGTGCCAATCTGGCCCTGATGATGGCCATCGCGCTGCTCTATCGCTACGCCGACTTCGTCAAGTTTCTGGGCGGGGGCGAGTTGCTGCTCGGGTGGATCGTGGGACTGGGCATGGTCGGCAGCCTCGCCATGCGCCTCGTCCAGGGAGTCGGCATCGACGTCTACGGCGTCCGCCGCATCTGGCTCATCTCGATCCTCGGCTTCATTCTCGCCTGCTTGGGACATCTGCTCGTGCAGCGGCCCGATGGCCCCGCGATCTTTCTGCTCCGCGTGTTGTACAACTCGAGCGTGGCGGGCTTCTTCGGGGCCTCGATTACGTTCATTTCGCGCCGGGCTCCGTTGAATCGTATCGCCGAGGTGGTGGGGACCCTCGGCACTTCCGGGTTTGTCGGGATGGTCACCGGCACCATGCTGGGAGACGCCCTGTTCGGCACCGATGCACCCTCGCTCGAAGAGCTGCACCGGATGTTCCTGGCGGCAGCCGGCCTTGGGGGCCTCTCGCTCCTATTGTCGTTCTGGGCCACGCGCGGACAGGTCGCGCCGCAGCGCCGGAAGCAGCCCCCCCTGTTCTGGCTGTTGCGCCGTTACCACCCCGGTCCGGTGCTCGCCACGGGCGTTGCCATGGGCTTTGGCCTGGGCTTGCCGACCGTCTTTCTCCGTCCCTACACCGAAGATCTTGGCATCCCGCGCATGGCCGTCTTTTTCGCGGTCTACACGAGCTTTGCCTTCGTCGCCCGCATGACGACGCGGCAATGGCCGAGCTTATTTGGCGTGCGGCCGATGATCCTCGTCGGACTGGCGAGCATGGTCTTAAGCATGCTGCTCTATCTGCCGGTCCGCACCGAATGGGGGCTGGTCTGGCCGGCGTTATTTCTCGGCGGCGCGCACGCCCTGTTGTTTCCGGCCGTCGTCGCGGGGGGGACCGCCAGTTTTCCCACGCGCTATCGGGGGCTCGGGACGACCCTGATCCTGGCGATGCTCGACCTGGGAACGCTGTTCGGTTATCCGCTGGTGGGGGCGATCTTGTACCTCGCCGACCAGGCGGGACTGCCCAAATACCCGGCAATGTTCGTGATCGTGTCGGCGCTACTCGCGGTCGTCAGCTTGTATTACGTATGGGGGAGCCGCGGCGCCGCGCGCGCGACACCGCTGCGGGCTCGTCCCGGTCGACAGCCTCCAGCCGGCCAGCCGGATACCGCCGAGCTGATTCAGGTCGCCGCGCGACACGGTCTCACCGACGCCCGCGGCGTGACACGCTCACCGCTGGACGTCCACCGAAACTGACGCGCGGTTGCGCGACAGTACCACGACAGGGGCGCGACAGCGGAGTTGCCTGGGACGGCCGGTTGCGCGGCGAGGCCGCCTCGAGCTAATTCGCGTTTCGCAGCTTCTTGAAGAGCTGCCGATAATCCTGCCGGCGGGCGCGACCAAAGCCGGGGGCTTGGGCCAGCTCCAACGACTCCACGTCGTCCTCGACGATGATGAGGTCCGCGTCGGGATCGATCTCGTTGACCGGCGGCGATGGCGGCAGCGCCGCCGGCTCGGGAATCGGCGGCAAACCGCGGAATTCGGCGGCCAGCGGCGCGCGACCCCGCGACTCGCTTTCGACACGCGGCAACGAGCCGGCACTTCTGTCGCCGGCGAACCCCTGCGGCAGCAGAGCCGAGGAGGCGGCCGCCACGTCGTGATCGATCTCGGCCTCGTCGACAATTCGCACCGACTGACGCAACGCGGCCGCCGCATGGGGGGCCAGCTGCTGCCACAAGGCGCGGCCCTCGGCACTGACGACTCGGTGCCGGATCAGATTGTGTTTGGCGTCGAGCGTCGCGTAGGGATCGATCACAACCTCGTCTTCGAGCAGGTCGGCTTCCCCCAGATGCGCGTCGGCCGGAAACTCAAAGGGGGCGCGCTCCTCGTTCCAGCGCGCCGGATCCGTTGCCGCGGGCTCGGTGTGCGTGACGATGCTGCCCGCAAAATGGGGCCAGGGGACCGGCGCCAACTCTTCGTCGACCGGTTGCCAGCTCGTCGCTTCGTGGCTCGGCGCCGCCGGCTCGTCGTCGAGTTCCAGCGATCCGAACTCGATCGTGTCGGGCTCACCCGCCGCCTCGCCGCCGCGGGTCGGGTTGGCCTGGTTCCACGGAGTGGGCAACTGCTGCAGATCCGACCAGGCCTCGGCGATCACGCGACCGTCGAGGGGACGCACGCCCCCCGCGTAGCCCAGCACCAGGGCATGGTCGGCCAGCTGGTTGATGAGCCGCGGGATCCCCTCGGTGGCAAGGTGGATCTGGTCCACGGCGTCGGCGGCAAACACCTGGCTCACCTCGGGTCCGCTGGCTGCGATGCGGGCCGCGACATAGGCGCGAGTTTCCTCGCGACTGAACGCCTCCAGGTAGGCCCGGGCCGCGATCCGCTGGTTGAACGATTCGAGCTTCGGGCTGGCAAAGCGCTCTTCGAGTTCGGCACTTCCTGCCAAAACAAGGCGAACCTGCGGCTGCCCTTCGCGCACCAGATTGGTCAGGAGCCGCAATTCCTCGAGCAGCCGCACCGGCAGCACCTGGGCCTCGTCCACCAATAACAGGACGCTCGGCACGGCGCGCTGCCGCAACACGCGGTCCGCCAGGGCCAGCCGCAATTCCCCCTCGTCGAGGCCGCGATAGGGTAGCTCAAGCTCGTGGAGGATCACCTGCAACAACGAGCGCGCGGTGCCCAGGTTTCCGCTGGCCAGGGACACGCAGTCGAACTGATCCTGGAAGGCGTCGGCCAGGAGCTGGCAGAGGAGCGTTTTTCCAGTCCCCGCCGGGCCGATCAGGAGCGCGGGGCCCTCGGCGCGGGCGATGCAGCGGGCAAGGGTCTGGCGGGCATGTTGAACGGCTCCCGCGGCGAAGTATTGATGGCGATTCGGCGCCGCGGCAAAGGGGCGTCCCGAGAGGTGGAAGAAAGATTCGTACATTTCCACGGCTTCCTGCGATCCCTAAACCGCCCGCTACAATTTATGCTGCCCCAACGACGGGTTCGCGCACGCGGCCCGACGGGGGCGCGCACGCGTACCTAATTAGATTCGGTATTCGACGCGCTTGACTGCACCCGCAACGTCGACCTTGCAGTCCAGGCAGAATTCAAGGAGCCCGACGAACCGATGTTTCGCATCAAGATTTGTGGAATTACGCGCCCCGCAGATGCGGAATTGGCCGCCGCGGCGGGGGCGGACGCCATCGGTCTGAACTTTTTTCCACAGAGTCCCCGCTTTGTCGCGCGCGCGGCAGCCCAGGAAATCGTGGCCGCGGCCGGCAAATCGGTGCGCAAGATCGGCCTGGTCGTCAACGCCACGCCGGCCGAAGTGGTGTCGACCTACGAGGCATTGGCGCTCGACCTCGTGCAATTGCACGGAGACGAGCCCCCCGATTTCTTGCAGCAGCTCGGCGGGCTGCCGGTGTTGCGAGCCTTTCGTGTCGGACCGTCAGGACTGGCTCCCGTGTCGGCATATCTCGAAGCCTGCCGAGTCTATGGGGCCCCGCCGCAGCTGGTGTTGCTCGATGGCTATCAGCCAGGGCTCTACGGTGGCACGGGCGACACCGCTCCGTGGGAGACCGTGGCGAAATACCGCGAGCTGCGGTTTCCCTACCCTCTCATCCTGGCCGGCGGCCTCACGCCCGAGAATGTGGGACGGGCGATCGCGCAGGTGCGCCCTCTGGGAGTCGACGTCGCCAGCGGCGTCGAATCGGCCCCGGGCATCAAGGATGCCGCGCTGGTGCAGGCGTTCGTGTCGCGCGCCAAGGACGCCTTGGCGGGCCAGGTCCCAGCCGAGTCGCGCTAGCCGCGACCGCGGAGCGCAATCCAGGCGATGACCCCGGCCGCCACGACGATGGTTGCCGCCAGGATGAGAACGATTCCCGCGAGGAACATGCCGACGGCCATGGTGTCTTCTCCGAACGGTCAGGGGTGGCGATCCTGCTGGATCGCGCTACTATTCGTCAGAGCCTGGGGAATCCTGCCAACGAAGATGGGCCGTGCGGCCTCCGGCTCGCCCAGGGCGGAGCCTTGTGGGTCAGCCTCCGCGTATCGTATCATGACGGCCGCGAGGGGATGACGCATGTCGGAGCAGCCTCGCTCCTGGCTTGCCCCTCGCATACTGTACAGATGAACCCGCCGGGGAAATCGGCGGCCCCCACCTCGTTCTTCAGGAGATCCACACGTGGCACAGGTCGAGACCAAGCTTCCCTACAAAGTTGCCGACATGTCGCTGGCTGCGTGGGGCCGCAAAGAAATCACGCTGGCCGAGAACGAGATGCCCGGCCTGATGGCGCTGCGGGCGAAGCACGCAAAGCAGAAGCCGCTGAAGGGGGCCCGCATCGCCGGCTGCCTCCATATGACCATTCAGACCGCAGTGCTGATCGAGACGCTGGTGGACCTCGGCGCCGAGGTCACCTGGAGCAGCTGCAATATCTTCTCGACCCAGGATCATGCGGCCGCCGCCATCGCCGAGGCGGGCGTGCCGGTCTACGCCTGGAAGGGAATGACCAACGAAGAGTTCGATTGGTGCATCGAGCAGACGCTGCATTTCCCCAGCGGCAAGCCCCTGAACCTGATCCTGGACGACGGCGGCGATCTGACCGCCATGGTCCATCAGAAGTACCCGGAGCTGCTGGGGGGCATTCGCGGCCTGTCCGAGGAGACCACCACCGGCGTGCATCGTCTCTATCAGATGCATGCCAAGGGGGATCTCCGCATGCCCGCCATCAACGTCAACGACTCGGTCACCAAGAGCAAGTTTGACAACCTCTACGGCTGCCGCGAGTCGCTGGCCGACGGCATCAAGCGGGCGACCGATGTGATGGTGGCCGGCAAGGTGGTCGTCGTGGCCGGCTATGGCGACGTCGGCAAGGGGTGCGCCCACTCGATGCGCTCGCTGGGGGCACGGGTAATCGTTACCGAAATCGATCCGATCAACGCCCTGCAGGCGGCGATGGAAGGCTTTGAAGTCACGACGATGGAAGACGCCGCCCCCCGCGGCAACATTTTCGTCACGGCCACGGGCAACCGCGACATCATCCGGGGGGAGCACCTTGCGGTCATGCCCCATGACGCGATCGTCTGCAACATCGGCCACTTCGACCTCGAGATCGACGTCGCCTGGCTCAACTCCCAGAGCGGCGCCAAGAAGGTCGAGATCAAGCCGCAGGTCGACCGTTACACCTTCGCCAATGGCCGCTCGCTGCTGCTGCTGGCCGAAGGGCGCCTGGTGAACCTCGGCTGCGCGACGGGGCATCCCTCGTTCGTGATGAGCACTTCGTTCACCAATCAAGTGATGGCACAGCTAGCACTTTGGCTCGAGCCCGAGAAGTACCCGGTGGGCGTGCACGTCCTCCCCAAGAAGCTCGACGAGGAAGTGGCCCGGCTGCACCTCGACAAGCTCGGCGTGAAGCTCACCAAGCTGACGCCCGAGCAGGCGGCCTACATCGACGTCGCCGTCGACGGCCCCTACAAGCCGGAGCATTACCGATACTAGGGACGGACGGGTGCGGCGGATTCGCTCCCCCCTTTGACAACCCCCCAGGGCTTCGGGATAACACCCGGAGCCCTTTTTGTTTCACGTGCAACGTCAGCGAGTCGCCGGTTCGGCGCCCGGGAGCATCATGGCAGAGATTCAAGCGTTTCGAGGACTGCGGTACGACCTGGCCCATGTGGGCTCGCTGAGCGACGTGATCGCGCCCCCCTACGATGTGATCGGACCCGACCTGCAGAAGGCCCTCTACGAGAAGCATCCCGCCAACGTCATCCGGCTGATACTCAATCGTGATGAGCCGGGCGACAACGACTCGCAGAACCGCTACTCGCGGGCGGCCCGCTTCCTGGCCAACTGGCAGTCCGAAGGGGTGCTCTTCTCCGAGTCGCAGCCGTCGCTCTACGTCTATCACCAGGTCTTCGAGCACAACTGGCAGCAGTTCACCCGCCGCGGATTCATGGGGCGAACGCGGCTGGAGCGCTTCGGCGAGGGGAACATCTACCCCCACGAAGAGACCATGTCGGGCCCCAAGCAGGACCGTTTGCTCCTGACCCGTGCCTGCCGGGCGAATCTCAGCCAGATCTTCGGCCTGTATCCGGACCCCGAGAACGAGGCCCAGGAGCTGCTCGAGGCGGCCATCCAGGGTCGCCCGCCGATCGAGGCCACCGACCACCTCGGCGTGCTGCACCGCATCTGGCCGATCGCGGATCCGCAGGTCGTCTCGGCCGTGGCCCAGGTGCTGGGGCCCAAACCGATCTTCATCGCCGACGGGCATCACCGGTACGAGACCGCCTGCAACTATCGCGATGAGCTGGCCGCGCAGGGGGCCCTCGATCCGCGCCATCCGGCCAACTACGTCCTGATGATGTGCGTCGGGATGAGCGACCCGGGGATGGTCGTCCTGCCAACGCACCGGCTCTTCCGCGGGCTTCCCAAGCTCAGCTCCGGGGAGCTGATCAAATCATTGGGCGATGCGTTCACCACTAGGATCGCCGGTGAAGGGAGCGACCTGGCTGACACCATCTGGGAGGAGATCGAGCTGGAAGGGGACCAGGGTACGCTGGGCTTCTTTACCCAGGCCGACGAGCGGTGGGTCATCGCCCGGATTACCGCTGCCGGCCGCCGCCGCATGGCCGAGCTGGCACCCGAGCACAGCGAGCCCTGGCAGGGGCTGGGGGTGAGCATTCTGCACCGGCTGGTGATCGAGACGCTCCTCAACGGCAAGGATCTCCCCAAGCCGACCTACGTCCACCTGGTCTCGGAGGTGGTCGAGGAGCTGGAGAGTGGCGAATATCCACTGGCCGCCCTGGTCATGCCGGCGACGCTCGAGCACATCGAGACGATCAGCAAGAATCGCGAGCGGATGCCCGCCAAGAGCACGTATTTCTACCCCAAGCTGCTCAGCGGGCTGGTGATTCACCCGCTGACGACCGGGAAATAGCCGCGAGTTTTGCCCGCGCACCCGAAAATGAGTCCACCACGAAGGCCCAGGGAGTACGCTCCCTGGGTTTTTTTGTTTCCGGACCATGCCGACGACCCCGGGAGAGCACTTCCTGGGCTTCTTGGTGCTGGTTTCGTACGCGGTTTTCGTCTCCTCCGTTGCACGTGGAACCTTTCCGGCGGGGTAAATTGTGTGTTTCACGTGAAACTTGTGCCCCGAGCCGGGCCACAATTGCCATTGGGGCGCAAAACCGCGCGCGAGTAGAATTCGCGGCAGTCAGAATTGCCGCCTGGCCGAACCGCTCAGAGCGCCGTTTGGCAGACTTTTCGCGCGACGGAGCTCGTCTTGGGAAGGATCCTCTGCGTCGCCAATCAGAAGGGGGGCGTCGGCAAGACGACCACCGCCGTTAACCTGGCGGTCGGGCTCGCCAAGTCCGGCTGCCGGACGCTGCTGGTCGATCTCGACCCGCAGTGCAATGCCACCACGGGGCTCGGCAAGACCCCTGCCCCGCGGCACCCGCTGGTCGTGCTGGGACCGCTCAAGGACTCGCTCCTGGAGACGGCGACCCCCAACCTCGAGCTGCTCCCAGGATGCCGGACGTTTGCCGACGTCGAGGCCCTGTCGATCAGCACCGAGTCGCAGTCGGCCACGCTGCGGCAGCATTTAGCTAGCGGATTGACCGCCTACGATTTTGTGCTGATCGACTGCCCCCCCAGTTTGGGGAAGCTGACGCGCACCGCGCTCGCTTGTGCCACGGAGGTGCTGATGCCCATCCAATGCGAGTACTTCGCCATGGAGGGGCTCACCCAGATGATCGAAGTCGTGCGACAGGTGATGGAGACACACCCCGCCCGCCTCGAGTTTGGCGGGATTCTCCTGACCATGTACGACGACAGCCTGGACCTCACCCACGAGGTCGACGCCGAGGTCCGCGACTTCTTCGGCGACATTGTGTTTCGCACCCCGATTCCCCGCGACGTGGCGGTGTCGGAAGCCCCGAGCCATGGGCTGAGTGTCATGGACTATGCTCCCCGCGCCCGCGGCTCGCGGGCGTACCTGGAGCTTTGCATGGAGGTACTCGAACAGTGAGCAAAGAACGACGCCTGGGCCGGGGACTCGAAGCACTGCTGGGAGCGCGGCCCGCCGAACGCGGTCTCGAAAGCGGGAGCGATCTGCTGACGATGCCGGGGAGCACCGCGCTGCGGAACGCGGCCGAGAGCCCGGTTGCCGCCGGCCTGCCCGAGGTCGGGGTTTACGACATCGATAGTAATCCGTTCCAACCCCGTCAGGAGTTCGACGAGGCTGAGATCGAAAGCCTCGCCGAAAGCCTCCGCGAGCATGGGCTGCTGCAGCCGCTCGTCGTGCGGCGGATCGGCGAGCGTTACCAGCTGATCTCGGGCGAGCGGCGCCTCCGCGCGGCCATCAAAGCGGGCTGGTCGAACGTGCCGGTTCAGGTGCGCGACGCCGACGACCGGCAGATGGCCGAGCTGGCGATCGTCGAGAACCTGCAGCGGCGCGATCTGGGGCCACTCGAGAAGGCCGCCTCGTTCCAGGCCTACCTCGAGACCTATCGCGCGACCCAAGAGGAGCTGGCCGGTCGGTTGCAGATCGATCGTTCGACCATCGCCAACCTGATCCGGCTGCTCGAATTGCCGGCCGAGGTCCAGCAGGCCCTGCGGCGCGGCAGCATTACCCAGGGGCACGCCCGGGCGCTACTGCCGCTGGGGGACGAGCGCGAGCAGGTCGCCTTTGCCGCCCGGATCGAGCGCGAGCAACTCAGCGTCCGGCAGACCGAAAGCCTGGTGCAGGACTCGATCCGCGCGGCGGACGATCCCGCCCTCGGAGTGGTGGGGCGCGACGAGAAGGCTCCGTCGCGCCGGCGCGGAAGTCATCACCTGGGGGTTCTCGAACAGCAGCTCCGCGGCGCCCTGGGGACGCGCGTCGACCTCCGCGAAGGCTCGCGCGGGAAAGGGAAAATCGTCGTCCACTTCAACAGCCACGATGAGTTCGAACGGCTGCGGGCGATCCTCTGCGGCGAGACTGGGCGCAAGAGCCAGGTGGGGTAGGGCGCAGCTCGAATCGCCAGATTCGAGAGACTTGCACTCAGGTCCCACCCGTTCCGTCGACGAGAATCGACCGCCGTGCTCGAAGTCTTGAACCGCGTGCGAGAAAAACGGCTCAAGGCACGCGTGGGAATCGGCCGACTTCTCGCCCCGTTTGCCGCCGGGGGATGACGGGGGTACGATAAAGTTCGCCGAAAACGGCCCGTGAGGATCCAAGCCTCCGCGGGGCGACACAATTCGGGGCGTAGCGCAGTCTGGCTAGCGCACCTGCTTTGGGAGCAGGGGGTCGGAGGTTCGAATCCTCTCGCCCCGACTTTTGCGGCGAACCCACCCGAACGGAGAGTTGAATAGGGGAGAGCGAAACACATATCGACGGTCACGAGCGCGGGACCGTCGAAATCTAAGACGCGTAAGAGGTTTCGACCGCCGTCGTGAAGTATCGATTCATCGTTCTCCTGCTCGCGATCTCGGTTCCGGCCTGCGGCCTTGCTCTCGCCGCCGAGCGTCCCAACGTCGTCCTGATCATCTCCGACGATCATGGCTGGGCCGATTACGGGTTCATGGGGCACCCGCAGATCAAGACGCCCCACATTGATCGACTCGCCCGCGAGGGGCTGGCGTTCGATCGCGGGTACGTGCCGTCGAGCCTCTGCTGCCCGAGTCTGGCGTCGATCATCACCGGGCTGTATCCCCACCAGCATCGGGTGACGTCGAACGATCCGCCGCTGCCGCCGGGCCTGGCGCCCCGCGATTTCCACCAGTCGGAGGCCTTTCGCGCAGGGCGCGACGTGATGAACCGGCACCTCGCGGCTCACCCCACGCTCCCCAAACGGCTGGGCGAACTCGGCTACCTCAGCCTGCAGACCGGCAAGTGGTGGCAGGGGGATTATCGGCAGGGGGGCTTCACCCACGGCATGACGACCGGCGCGCGCCATGGCGACCAGGGGCTCGAGATCGGCCGGAAGACGATGCAGCCGATCTACGACTTCATCGCCGAGTCGCGCGCAGCGCGGCAGCCGTTTTTCGTCTGGTACGCGCCGATGCTCCCCCATGAACCGCATAACCCCCCCGAGCGGTTGCTGGAGAAGTACCTGAGCGTGGCTCCGTCGCCGCACGTGGCCCGCTATTGGGCGATGATCGAGTGGTTCGACGAGACCGTCGGCGCGCTGCTCCAGCACCTCGACGAACAGCAGCTCGCCGCGGATACGCTGGTGATCTACGTGGCCGACAACGGCTGGATCCAGAACGTCGACCGGCCGCATTCCGCTGCGCGGTCGAAGCAGTCCCCCTACGACGGCGGGATTCGAACCCCGATCCTGGTGCGCTGGCCGGCCCGGGTGCTGCGACCCTGGAAAGAGGGGCATCTGGCGCTGTCGCTCGACATCGTGCCGACGATCTTGCACGCGGCTGGCAGCCCCCCCGATGCGACGCTCCCCGGCGTCAGCCTGCTCGATTCCCAGGCCCTCGCGCGGCGAAAAGCCATCAGGGGCGAGTGCTTCACGCACAACGCGGTCGACCTGAACGAACCGAGCGCCAATCTGCGCTGGCGGTGGATCATCGACGGCGAATGGAAGCTGATCGTGCCCGATCCACGGAACGAGCCCGACCGGCAGATCGAACTCTATCGCCTCGCGACCGATCCGCACGAGCAGCAAGATCTCGCCGCGCGCGAGCCGCAGCGGGTGGCGGAATTGCGGGCAAAGCTGGACGCATGGTGGCAGCCAGCGCCCGACCGTTAGCGTGCGGACCGGTGCCTACGCGGGGAGTCATGTCCGGCCGATTCTGGCTCGACGGTGACCCGGCCTGGGCCGCTCGTTGCGCTGCTCGCCTTGTCGAACACCTCGCCCGCCAGGGCCGAGAGTTTCTGCGTGCCGGCGATGCCCACCATCGTCAGCAGCGAAAGGAGCAGGCAGTACTCGATCATCGCGGCGCCGCGACGTCGGCGCGCTCGGCGGTGGGCAGCAGTGACTGATTGGCGATGCTTCACGGGAAACGACCTGGAACTAAGGTGCTGCGGCGCCGGGCACTCTGGTTCACGAGCCCGTCGATTCGGCCAGCGCCCCCGACTCGGTCTGGCTGGCGGCGCTCGGCCGGGATTCATGCGGGCTGGGGAGCAGTTCAATGGCCCCGCGGGCGGCCAGCGCCTGGAGCATCGCATTGAAGTCGTCGCGCAGGCCGAGCAATTCGTCGCCCTCGCGGAGCTTGATCAGGCGCACCGGACGCTCGGCCTCGACGTCCTTGACCGTCATCCGGAAGCGATAGATCGGGCCGGCGATGCGGTGGCAGTACTTGACGGCATCCCAAGCGAACGCCGGCGCCAGGACGAGCACGCAAAGCAGAATCGGATACTGCTCCGTGAAGAACTCGCGGTACTGGTCGAGAAAACTCCCCTTATGGTTGAGCAATCGCCAGCAGAAGAGCAGGTTCCACACGGTAACCTGGTAGATGAAGCCGTAGCTTAGAATGCGGAGAAAGATCTGCCATTGGAAGGGATCGGTGACCTTCCGCACTCGCTGTTCGACCATGCGACGTTCCTCGACCTCAAGGCGATCGAATTCCTGCCCCTCACTCGCGACGAGTATGCCGTCCGACCCCGCGCGGAATGATCCGTCGAGATCGAAGTGGTCACCCGTGCGACTACGCGCACTGACCGGTAGAGCCTAGCTCAGCGCGCGGGGTCGGCCGGTTCG
>JAEUIK010000023.1 GCA_016793185.1 Planctomycetaceae bacterium
GCCGAGATCGTCCAGCAGGACCGCGCCAAGGAGCGCGACTATTCCCACCCCCCTGCCCCGCCGACGCCGGCACTGGATCTGGACGCCTATGCCGGCAAGTACGCGAACGATTTCGTGGGCCCGATCGAGATCGTTGCGCGGGCCGGCAAGCTGCGCTTGCATATCGGCCCCGCCCCGTTGGAGTTCGAGTTGAGGCATTGGGACCGGGATACCTTCATCTACCAACCGACCGGCGAGAATGCGGGCGGCCCGACCGGCGTACGGTTTGCCGTGACACCCACTGGTTGCGCCGACGGGGTGCTGATCGAGTACCTCGACGTCCACGGCCAGGGATCGTTCCGTCGCTCCGAGTAACGCGGTCGATGGCCCGCGCACCGACGTTCCGATCACAGAAGGCGAGCCGAACGACAGGTTGCGCCGTACGGTGCGTGCCGGCTACTCGACGACCGAACTAGGGCCGCGGATAGCCCTGCCAGAGCCATTCCAGCGCGGCGGGCAACGTCTGCCGCTTGACGCTGCCGTCGCAATGCCCCGAGTTGCGCGCAAACACGAACTGGTAGCGATAGCCCTGGGCGGCCAGCACGCGCGCCATGTTCTCGTTGGCGAGAACCCAGTCGTGCATGCCGTCGCGCATCGCATTCGGGTTCAGGAGGTCCCGATCGCCGACTTCGAGCCAGATGCGCAGCGGTTTAGCGGGTTCGCCAGGAATTAATCGCTCATGAAACTCCCAAGCCCCGTGGGGAGTCTCGGCGTTCGGCGGCCATTGCTGGTTGACGTATGTGCCCGAGTACGTGAGCACGCGCCGGTAGAGATCGGGGCGATACCAGGCCATGATCAATGCACAGGAGCCGCCGGAACTGCAACCCATCGTGGCACGTCCCTCCGGATCCTTGGTCAACTTGACGTTGCATTCCTTCTCCACCAAGGGCAGGACCTCGGTTTCGACGAACTCCGCGTACCGGCCCGACATCGTGTCGTATTCCAGGCCGCGCTGGCTTCCTTGTGCATCGCCGCTGCCGTTGCCGATCGAGACGGCGATCATCGCCGGCACGCGCTTCTGCGCGATGAGATTGTCGAGCGCGGTGAACAGCAACGGGTCGGGGCCATCAGCGCCGACGATCAACGGGGCCGCCGTGCCCGGCACGTACTGCTGGGGAACGTACACGGCGACTTTGCGCGTATACGGAGCCGGATGGCTCGTCGTCACGATCAGTTTGGCCGGGTCCTGCGGATCGGGAGTTCCGAAAGTGCCGGCCTCCCGGGCGATGCCGGGATAGATCTTGCTGTCTGCCGACTTCATCGTCAGGGTATGCACGGTCCCCTGCGGCACGCCCGGCTGTTTTGTCATTTCCGGAGCCGGCTTGTGAGTTGGCCCGAGGATGAAGTTGCCAACGGCGTCAATGGGCGGAACATCGCCGTCGGGCAACTCCCGCCCCGCGACGAACCCCGGTGTGTGCGGATCTCGGGTGGGAGGCGTTGGCCGCTCCGCGGCACGGGCCGCAAGTCCCACCACGATCAGGATCAGGAAAGCGGCACAGGGCAACACTCTTCGATTCATCGTCCGCCGGTTCCGTCGCATTGTAGAAGTCGCTGGCTGCCAGTCACTCGATGCCTGCCATGAACTCAGCCCGAGTCCTTAGTCCTGGAAGTCCGCGGCGAACGCCTTCGGGTTCAGGTCTTCGCCTGTGGCGTGCCTGGTGAGGGCGTTCCAGTCGAGGGTCCGGCCCGGGGCAAAGACTTTCGTTCGCATGAACTCGCCCGCCTCCTTGCGGCCCGTGTAGATTGCCTGGTTGGCCGGCTTGCGCAGGACCTCGCGCGCGAGGGCGTGATGCACCTGCGAGGCGAACAACTGCCCCAGCATGTAATTGTGGTAATAACAGGGCGCGCTGACGATGTGGATCTTGGCCGCGTAGTCGGGCGCATTCCGGCCGGCGGGACGCTTGACGAGCTGGTACTTCTCGACCAGCGACCACCAGAGCGCGTTCAGATCCTGGTCAGGGTTCTCGTAGAGCCCTTTCTCGAACCGCAACATCACCTGGCACCAGCGCGAAAAAATGAGCAACTGATTACGGCGCAGCTTGGCGCCGATCTCGTTGAACTGTTTGGGGTCGGGCACGGTCACTCCCATCGAGGCCAGCCAGTCGGCACTCTTCGAGAAACGCTCGAACTGCATCGCCACGCCTTCGGTGCAGAGGATATGGGCATCGGTCCGCACCACGTACGGGAGCGTGCGCGGGATATTCTTGCTCGAATAGACCGAGTGTCCCAGCTCGTGCAGCATCGTCCCCATCCACTGTTCGCTGGCGGTGATGTTCGCCAGCACGCGCACGTCCCCCTCGCGGTCGATGTCGGTGCAAAACGCATGCGGGCTCTTCCCTTTGCGCTCGTAGAGATCGCTGCGGGCGATGACGTCGTCGATCGGCAGCCCGATGCCGGCATAGAATTCGCGGCAGAGCTTCAGGATGTCGACCTTGGCGTAGACCGAGTCGAGATCGGCGTTGAAAACCGCGGGCGATTCCTGGAAGAAGGGGTCATGGTAATGCCAGGGCTGCAGTTCGTCGACCGGAATCGTGAGCAGCTCGGCGAGTCGGCCGTCGATCTCGGCCTTGGCTTGGCGAAACGGTTCGCGCGTCAGCTCGTCGAGCTCGTCGAACAGCTTAATGACCTGCTCCTGGCTCTGCTCGGCGAGCGACAACTGCATGACGTGGTAGTTCTTGAAACCGAGCTTCCGCGCGGCCTCGTTGCGCAAGTCGACGACGCCCCGCAGGTCGGCCGCGACGACCGCACCCACGCCCTTGCTCGCCTCCCACACGGCGCGCCGCCGCGCCGAATCGGTCGAGCGCCGCAGCACCTGGCGGACGTCGTTGTCGCTCAGCTCCTGGCCTTCGACGGTTGGGCGATAGATGTTGAACGCCTGCTCCACGGCGTTGGCCTTGGCGACCATCTTGGCCAGCAGCTCGGGATCAACCTGTTTGCTGAGGTACTGCAGATAGAGAATCTTGATCTGCCGGGCCACCAGGGGATCTTTGACACCACCCTCGTGGATCGCCTTGAGCTCGGCGAACCGGGTCTTGTCGGCCAGGGCCAGATCGAGCTGCGTTTCGATCTCCTGCTTGCGGGCAAAGTCTTCGTCCTTGCCCGAGGTGTTGGCGATCCACCACCGCGTGCCCACCTCGATCTCGAGAGGCCGAATCTGGCTTTCGTGTTCGGCAATGAATCGGGCGGCGCGCTGGTCGACTGTTTCTTTCGTGGCGGCCAGAGTTGCGGCTCGATTTCCCGACATGGCAATACCCCACAGACAGACGCACAATAGATGAATGACTCGATGCGTTGACCGCATGATAGGCTCTCTTCCTCGGTTCGGCTCAGGATGAACGGAGATCCACGAGTTGAATCCTCGCGTTGAGTTTCGGATTCGCCCCCGGACTAGGCTTTCTGATCGAGGCTCCAGGGGGAGCGATAAGGACGACCCACCATCGCCTGAGCGGCGTCGTCGCCCACGATTGCTTCGCGTTCTGGATCCCAGCGAATCGTGCGGCCGGTGCGGATCGCGATATTGCCCAGGTGGCAAACCGTCGCCGAACGATGGCCGATCGCGACATCGCAGATGGGGAGCTGGCGGGTGCGAATCGCGTCGAGCCAATTGGCATGATGGTCTGCGCTGGCTGCGAGATGCACGTCGCTCTCAGTCAATGCCTGTTCGAGCAACTCGGGCGGGTCCGAGCGGATTTGCTTGCGGTTGACGTGGAGCTTGCCCTGCGGACCTTCGAACTCGGTGCCGCCCGGGTAGTCTTGGCCGCAGAGGACTGTCACGCCATCGGCGTACTTGTAGACGATCTCGCTCCATTCGGGAACTTCGTACCAGCCTTGTGCGTGGTACCTGGCTCGACCGCTGATCTCGGCGGGGCCGCTCTCGTCCATGCCGAGGCCCCATTGCGCGATATCGAGATTGTGCGCTCCCCAATTGGTGAGCTGCCCCCCCGAGTAATCCCAGAAGAAGCGGAAGTTGTAATGGACGCGCTTGGCGTTGTAGGGCCGATCGGGGGCGGGGCCCAGCCAAAAGTTGTAGTCAAGTTCCGGCGGCGGCGCACTATCGGCCACCGCAGGTCCCTTGAAATTGACGTCCGCGATGCCGGCGCGCACCGTGTGGATCTTGCCGAGGCGCCCGGAGCGGACCAACTCGCAGGCCAGGCGAAATCGGGCGTCGCTGCGCTGTTGGCTCCCCGTCTGGACAATGCGGCTCGTCTGCCGGGCGGCGTCGACCATCGCCCGGCCGTCGGCAATCGTCAGCGATAAGGGCTTTTCGCAATAGACGTCCTTCCCGGCCCGGCAGGCGTCGACGGTGATCTGCGCGTGCCAATGGTCGGGGACAGTCACCACCACGGCATCAATGTCCGGGCGATCCAGCAGTCGGCGGTAATCGCTGAAAGCGGCGCAGGTTCCGCCATTCGCTTTTTCGACGCGCTCCCGGGCTGCCGCCAGGCGTGTACTATCGACGTCGCAAACGGCGACCGTCTGCTGCAGCAGGGCCTTGAGGTTGTTCCCCCCCTGGTTGCCCACGCCAATGTGGCCGATGCGAATCTGGTCGCTGGGAGCTGCGCCGCGGACGCGCTGGGCGGCGCCCAACGATCCAGTCAGCCAGGCGGCGGCAGCCAGGCCGCCACTCTGCTGCAAGAAGCGACGTCGAGGGATGCTTGCTTGGTTTGCCATTCGAAATCGCTCCGAGACGGGCCAATCCGATCGGTTGGACAACAATCCCGGCC
>JAEUIK010000075.1 GCA_016793185.1 Planctomycetaceae bacterium
CTCGGGGCACGCGCCGTCGGTGCTGTACGGTTTCGCGTGTCTGTTCGTCATCGGTTTTCTCTGGGGTTCGCTGGGAGGACTCGGCACCGCGCTCCCCGCCACGCTCGAGCGCGAGCGACTCACGCAGTTGCTGGCCCCCAGCTACGCGGTGTTCGTGGCCTGGATCCTCCAGGCGATCCTGATGGAGATCGGCGAGCAGGACGAAGCCGTGCTGGTGCGCGACTATGGCCAAGCGGCCGCGCACTTCCTCCAGACCCTGAACTACAACTGGTACGACACCGACTGGGTGGCGACGCTGAGCGCCGCCGGCGCGCTGTTGCTGTTCGCAGCCATTCGCCGTCGATTCGATTGGGCGACCTGTTTCTTGCTCGTGCTGGCGGCGGGCTGGTGGATTGGCTTCACCCTGCTCACCACAGCGCTCGGAATGCGGATGACTCCGAACCGGGGCGACAGCTGGGCCGGCGTGCTGGGAATGGTGGCGGCCGCCTTCATCTGGCTCATCTCCTGCCGGATGTACGCCGTGGCCTGGAGTACGCTCGTGGCCGGACTGATCGGAGGCCTGGGGTTCTCCGGCGCCGCCTTCATCCAGTTGCTTGAGCTGACCAGCGGCTACAAAACCAACTGGCATAGCGTGCTCGAACAGACTTACGGCTTCATCAACGGGGTCGGGATTGGCATCGCCATGGTCTACCTTGCCCGGCGCACGCCCCGGGTGACCGACGCGCAGGAAGAACGCCCCTGGACCGACACGTTTTGCGTGCTGTTCGTCCTGTTGGGGATCACTTGGCTCAACATTCGCAAGAACCTCCCCTCGATGTGGCTCAAGGAAAAGACCATTCCCGAGGAAATGTATGGTCTGAGCGCGACGACCTGGTTCACGCTCGCGTACCTGCTGTTGGCGCTGGCCGTGGTCGTGCCTCTGCTCTGGCATCGCCGGGTGCGCCGAATCGCGATCGTGCCCGACAGCTGGCTCGGCAAGGGACAGATGCTGTTTCTCGTGTTCCTCTGGTGGATCATCGTCGGCAATTTGTCGCGGTACCTGCCGTTCAATCCGCTGCGGATGATCACCGAAGGGACGATTCACTTGAATGCCTGCCTCCTGACCTTGTTAACGCTGCTGCTGCCGACGGTCGCCTGGGGCGTCCCTTACGGCGGCGTGTGGGACTGGCCGCGGACTCTCAAACGCACGCTGATGCTTGGCGGGGCGGCTTGCGCCCTGGTCATCTTGCTCGAATTCGCCGTGACCCGCGTGGTGTGGGGCGACAAGTTCTCGGGGCACGGCATGCGGCACATTCGCTTTGGTCCCGACTCGACCGCCGGCAAGTACAAGCCGTAATCCGGGGCCCCCGCCCGCCGCCCTGCCAGCAGCGATTGACAGCGGCACTCGATCCAGTACAACCCACGCAGACCCGCAGGCGGCATCCAGCCACAAGGAGTTCCGCGCGCAATGACCGGCGAATATCGGGGGCCGCTGCAACTGGTGATCTTTGATTGGGCCGGCACGACGGTCGATCACGGCTGCTTCGCGCCGGTGGTTCCGTTTCAGGAGCTGTTTCGCGCGCGGGGCGTCGATCTGACTGTGGCCGAAGCCCGCGAGCCGATGGGACTGGGCAAACGCGACCACATCGCGGCCCTGCTGGAGATGCCCGAAGTCGCGGCCCGCTGGAAAGTCGCTCAGGGAAAACTGCCGACGGCGGCCGAACTCGATCGGATGTTCGCCGAGGAGTTCATGCCCCGCCAGTTGGAGAGCGTGGCCGACTGCTGCGAATTGGTTCCCGGCATGCTGTCGTGCGTCGCGGCGCTGCGGCAGCGGGGGCTGAGGATCGGCGCCACGACCGGTTACTTTCGCGAGGCCGAGGAGATGGTCGTGGCCGCGGCCAAGCGGCAGGGGTACGAGCCCGACGCGCACTATTCGGCCAGCGATGTGCCGGCCGGCCGCCCGGCCCCCTGGATGGTGTACCGCAACATGCAAACGCTCGGGGTGTTTCCCCCCGCCGCGGTGGTCAAGGTCGGCGACACGGTGCCCGACATCGAGGAGGGGCGCAACGCGGGCGTGTGGAGCCTGGGGGTGGCCGCGACCGGCAGCGACGTGGGGCTGTCGGCGCCACAATTGGCTTCGCTCGTGCCTGCCGACCTCAACGTGCGGCTGGGGGCAGCGCGGCAGAAGCTGCAGGCGGCCGGCGCTCATTACGTCATCAACTCGGTGGCCGATCTGCCGGATCTGCTGCCGGAAATCGAACGGCGCGTCGCCGCTGGCGAACGCCCGTAGAGCATCATGGACGACGACATTCCCTATCTGCTGCTCACGCCCGGCCCGCTGACGACTTCGAAAAGCGTCAAGCAGGTGATGCTGGCTGACTTCTGCACCTGGGACGACGACTACAACGAGCTCGTCACCGAGATCCGCCGGCGTCTCGAGCGGCTGGCTTCGCCGGCGACCGACTTCACGTCGGTGCTGATGCAAGGGAGCGGGACGTTTGCCGTCGAGGCGACGCTGGGCTCGGTCATTCCCCCCGAGGGCAAGCTGCTGGCGGTCAACAACGGCGCCTACGGCAAGCGGATCGTTGAGATCGCCCGGCGACTGCAGATCGCCTGCACGGAGATCCTGCAGGACGAGCGGGAGCCGGCCGCCGTCGAGCGCGTGGCCGAAGCGCTCGCGTCCGATCCGGCGATCACGCATGTCGCGCTCGTGCATTGCGAAACGACAACCGGCATGCTGAACCCGGCGGCAGCGCTCGGCCAGCTCGCGCGCGAGCACGGCAAGGTCTTCATTCTCGACGCCATGAGTTCGTTCGGCGGCATTCCCTTTGCAATGGAAGATGTCTCGGC
>JAEUIK010000129.1 GCA_016793185.1 Planctomycetaceae bacterium
CTCTACGAGCACCGCGTCGAGGGAGGCAAGAACTCGATCTCGTTGGCGAAGTTCCGCCTGGAGTGGCTGAGCGGCGGGACCGATCGGCTGGCGAAGTGAGTCCGGCACTGGGAACACTTGGCTAACCGCGGATGGCGCAGATGTTCGCAGTTGAAATGAGTATGGCGTAGTTCGCGCAGAGCGAAGCGGGGTTTCCTCTGAACTGCGAAATCTGCGGATACTCCTCTCTGCTCACGACTTAGGATTGACCGCGGTACCACAGACTGAGTCACGACGACACCGGCCCGGATCTGCTACAATCCGAAACACCCGCCCGCTGCCCCGCCACGCCCGCCACGGAGCCTCGCCCGATGATGCGACCCCGTTGCCAAATCACGAACCATCGCCAGCACGCCTTTGGCATGCTCGGCGGCACGGATCGCGAGGGGTTGGTCCTCTATAGCCGGCGGAGCGTCTTGAAGGCGTCGTTGGCGGGCCTGGCCGGATTAAGCGTACCGAGCCTGCTGGCGCAGCGGGCGCGGGCCGCGGCCGCCGGGCAACCGGCGCGCGGCAACAAGAGCGTCATTCTCTTGTGGATGACGGGCGGGCCGAGCCACATCGACACCTGGGACATGAAGCCCCAGCGCCCCTATGAAAACCGCGGGCCCTTCAGCCCGATCTCGACCGCGCTGCCGGGCGTGTCGATTTGCGAACATCTCCCCCAGCAGGCGGCGATGCTCGATCGCTTTACGATCATCCGCTCGGTCGATGCCCGCCACAGCAATCACGAGCCGAACACCGTCTTTCAGACGGCGAACCTCGCGGCCGAGGCGCGGACCAACCCCGAGACCCCCTACTACCCGGCGATCGCCTCGCATATCGCCAAGCTGCGGGGGCCGAACCATCCGGCGATGCCCCCGTATGTCGCCTTCATGAAGTCGCGCTCGCACCTCGCCTTCGGCGGCTACCTCGGCAAGCAGTACGACCCGTTCATCGCCGATCAGGCGGCGCGGCTGCCGATCTATACCGACGTCGGCCGCGACACCGGCCGCCTGACTGACGCCCGGCTCTTCCAGTTCTCGGCCGGGCTGAATCAGGAGCGGATCGGCACGCGTCAGGAATTGCTCGCGCAGTTCGATCGCCTCCGCAGCGATCTTGATCGCTCGGGCTCGATGAGCGCACTCGACACGTACCGGCAGCAGGCGGTCGACATGGTATTGGGGCGCCGCGCGCAGGACGCCTTCGACCTCGAACTCGAATCGCCCGCCACGCGCGAGCGCTATGGAAAGCACCTCTGGTGCCAGCAAGCCTTGCTCGCGCGGCGCCTGGTCGAGGCGGGGGTGAATTTCGTCACGATCGATCTCAGCCACCATACCGCCTCGGGAACCTGGGATACGCACGGCGACAATATCCCGCCCTACGGAGGCATCACCAAAGGGCTCGGCCCGCTGCTGCCGGTCTTCGATCACTTGATCACGAGCCTCGTGGGCGATCTCGAGGAGCGCGGCCTGCTGGACGACGTTCTGGTGATCGCGATGGGCGAGTTTGGCCGGACCCCCAACATGGGGACGCAGGGGAGCACCGACGGCCGCGACCATTGGCCGGTCGTGATGTCGATGTGCCTGGCCGGGGGGGGACTCCGGCATGGGCAGGTGATCGGGTCGACTGAGCGCGACGGCGGTGGAATCAAGGAACGCCCGGTAACGCCGGGGGACATTGCCGCCACGATTTATCGGCACATGGAGGTGCCTCTCGACGCGACCTATCTCGACCACCGCGGCCGGCCCCGCCCGATGATCGAGCAGGGAGCCCCCATCAGCGAGCTGTTTTAGCGCCCTACGATTTGCCGGGCACGGCCCTTGCGCGGGAAAGTTGCTTGTGTGCTGCCGCCGATGGTAGGCTCGAAGAAGAGCCGGCTGCCAGGCTGGCGGAGTCTTCAGGACAAGCGGCCATCGGATGACGCTGAGCCTCTTCAACTATTCGATCGACTTCGACTCGCCCGGCTGGCTAGTGCTGCTGGGAGTGATTCCGGTACTGTGGCTCATGGGGCGGCAGAGCCTGACCGCCCTGGGGAAGTGGCGGCGAATGCTGGCCCTGCTGGGCCGCGCGGCGCTCGTCACAGGCCTGGTGCTGGCTCTGGCCGACGTGCAGATTGTCCGCAAGACCGACCGACTGGCCGTCATCTATCTGCTCGATCGCTCGCTGAGCGTCTCGCCGACCGAGGGGGCGCGGGCCATCGAGTTCATCAACCAGTCGCGCGCGGCTTATCGCGATGCGGGACGCGGCGATCTGGCCGGCGTGATCGTGTTCGGCCGGCAAGCGTCGGTCGAGCTGCCCCCCTTGGCCGAGAACGTGCCGCTGCTCACCATCGAGACGCACGTCGATCCCGACTTCACCGACCTGGCGAGCGGGTTGCGGCTCGCCCGGGCCTGCTTTCCCCCCGATTGCGCGAAGCGCCTGGTAATCCTCAGCGACGGCAACGAGAACGTCGAGTCGGCGCGCGAAGAGGCGCAGGCGCTGTTGGACGCGGAGATCGGCGTCGACGTGGTGCCGCTGCGGCAGCCGCGGCAGGCGGATATCGCCGTCGAGAAGGTGACGCTCTCGCGCGAAGTGCAGCGCGGGGCACCGTTCGAAGTCCGCGCGGTTGTCAATAGCCTGGCCTTCGATCCCAACGCGGGCCCCGTGGCGGGGAAGCTCCGCGTGCTGCGCCGCAGCGGGGTCGACGAGCAGCTCGTGGCCGAGGAGCCGATCGAGGTCCAGCCCGGCCGACGGGTCTATTCGTTCCGCCAGCAGATTGAAGAGCCCGATTTCTACACCTATGACGTGCAATTCGTCCCCGCCGAGCCGGGCGAAGATGGGCTGCCGCAGAACAACCGCGCTACGGCCTTCACGCAGGTCCGCGGGCCGGGACGCGTGCTGTTGATCGAGGATGGCGACCACGCCGGCGAGTACGCCCACCTGGCCGAGCGGCTGCGGGCGGCCCAGATCGACGTCGACGTTCGCTCGAGCCATAACTGCTTTGCGAACCTGGCCGATTTGCAGCGCTACGACGCCGTGGTCATGGCCAACGTTCCCCGCACCAGCGGCGGCGCCGATCTGGTGCAGTTCAGCGACGAGCAAATCGGGATGCTGGTGACCAACACCCAGCAGTTGGGGGCCGGGCTGGTGCTGCTCGGCGGTCCGAACAGCTTCGGGGCGGGCGGCTGGACAAATACTCCGCTCGAAGCGGCGATGCCCGTCGACTTTCAGGTCAAGAACGCGAAGGTCGTGCCGCAGGGCGCGCTGCTGCTCGTGATCGATTCCTCCGGCTCGATGTCGGGCGACAAGATCGCGATGAGCCGGGCCGCGGCGGTGGCCGCCGTGCAGGTGCTGGGCGAACGGGATTTTGTCGGCGTCGTGACGTTCGACTCGGCGGCGACGACCGTGGTGCCGTTGCAGCGCGTCGGGACCGGCGCCAAGATTGCCAATCGCATCGGCACGATCGCTTCCGGCGGCGGCACCAACATGATGCCCGGCATGGAGGCGGGCTACGCGGCCCTGATGCGGGCCGACGCGGCCGTCAAGCATATGATCGTCCTCACCGACGGACAGACCGAGGGGGCGGGCTTCGAGGCGCTCTCCGCCCAGATGCGCCGCCGCGACATCACCACCACCAGCGTGGCCATCGGCAGCGACGCCGCCACGGGCCTGATGCAACGGATCGCCACGGCCGGCGGCGGCAAGTTCTATCGCGTTGAGAACCCCCGCGTGATTCCCCGCATCTTCATGAAGGAAGCGATGCGCGTCGCGCGGCCGTTGGTCTACGAAAACCCGGCCGGGGTGCGCCCCCAGTTCGTCTACCCGCACGAGATGCTCCGCGGCATCTCCGAGCCCGTGCCGCCGGTGACGGGCTATGTGCTCACGACGGCCAAGAGCAACCCCCTGGTCGAAGTCTCCTGGACGGCGCCGCTCCCGTCGCCGGGCACCCACCCGCTGCTGGCGAGCTGGACCTACGGCCTGGGGCGCAGCGCGGTGTTGACCACCGACGCCGGCCAGCGGTGGGCCAAGCAATGGGTCGCCTGGGAGAACTACGACAAGCTCTTCGCGCAACTGGTCCGCTGGTCGATGCGGCCGACGACCGGTGACAGCCGCTTTGCCCTGGCCACCGAAACGCGCGACGGCAAATTGCAGGTCGTGATCAATGCGCTCGACCACGACGAGGGCTATCTGAACTTTCTCGTGCCGCGCGGCACGGTGATCGATCCCGAAATGCAGTCGAGCGAATTGAAGATCGAGCAGGTCGCGCCGGGGCGCTATGTGGCCGAAGCGCCCGCCGAGAAGGCGGGCAACTACTTCGTCAACATCGTCCCCGGTCCCGACATGGCGCC
This sequence comes from Planctomycetaceae bacterium, assembly GCA_016793185.1. Taxonomy (GTDB): domain Bacteria; phylum Planctomycetota; class Planctomycetia; order Pirellulales; family JAEUIK01; genus JAEUIK01. The sequence goes on from JAEUIK010000129.1 coordinate 4,347, forward strand.
TCTGCGGACAGGCGTCAACGTCTCCTACTCGGCCGAGTTCCGGCAGATCGGCGACGAGAACAACGCCCTGCTGGAATCGCTGGCCCAGCAAACGCCGCCGGGAGGCCGGGCGGGGCGCATGCTCGATATCGACCAGCCGACGCCAGCGGCCGACGACCACAACGTCTTTCGCCGCGACCTGCCGCAGCCAACGTCGCGCGAGTCGTGTTGGCACCTGTTGTTGTTTGGCGTCGCCTGTCTGTTCTTCGTTGATGTCTTGAATCGGCGCGTGGCCTTCTCGCTCGCACCGGTGCAGGCTGTGGCGCGGCGCGTGACTGCGGCCGTGTCGCGACGAAGCGCCGACACCGAGGCGTCGGAGGTCCTGGATCGGCTTCGAGTGAAGAAGCAAGAGGTCGCCAACCGGATCGATCAGCTCCAGGCCGGCGCCCGGTGGGAGGGCGCCGCGACGCGGAGCGACGCCTTGACCGAGCCGCTCGTCGCGGCTGCTTCTCCGGTTGCGGCCACGGCCACTGCCCCGACGCTCGAGGCGCAGCCCAGCCCCGAAGAGGACTCGTACACCGCGCGCCTCCTGAAGGCCAAGCAGAAGATCCGCGCCGAGCAGCAGCAGGCGGTCGACCTGCTCGGGAAGACTCCCCAGTAGTGGCCGCGCCGCGTGCGAGTCGCGGCTCAGGCCCACGACCGGCGTGGGGCTGACGCTCGATTTTGACCACGGGCAGTTTGTGGGAAGGCTAGCACCATGACCGACTCCACGTCGCCAACTCCCCCCGTGCTGACGCAGGTCCACGACGTCGAGGGGGGCGCGATCCTTGAGATCGTCCTGAACCGCCCGGAGGTGCATAACGCCGTCAACGCCGAGGCGGCGGCGCTCTTGGCGGAGGCCTGGAAACGATTCCGCGACGACGAGCGACTCACCGTGGCGCTCTTTCACGGCGCAGGCGACAAAGCGTTCTGTTCGGGCGCCGACCTGACCGGACTGGCTGAAATGGGAGCCGCGTTGGCCGACGGGCCGATGGGAGGCTCGCGGATCGTGCAGCGCAAACCGGTGATTACCGTCGCCCAGGGCTACGCCTACGCCGGCGGCCTCGAGCTGTTCTGCCACGGGCATATCCGCCTGGCCGAACCGCAGGCCACCTTCTCGGTCGCTTGCCGCCGCTGGGGCGTGCCACTGGTGGATGGCGGAACGGTCTACCTGCCGCGGCTCCTGGCCTGGGGAAACGCGTTGCCGCTGATGATCACGGGTCAGCGCATCACGGCCGAGCGGGCTTATCAGATCGGACTGGTATGGGAGCTGACGGCCGTCGGCCAGGGGCTCGCCCGGGCCTTCGACATGGCGCGGCAGATCTGCCAGCAGCCGCGCGACGCGCTGCTGGCCGACCTGGCGTCGGCGCTCGATGGCGCGCACTTGCCACTGGAATCCGCGTTGGAACGCGAAGCGGAGAACCTCTTGCCCGTCATGCAGAGCGAAAGCACGCAGCGCGGCGTCGAGAATTTTCTGGCCGGCAAGCGCTTCTGGTTCAATTAGGATTTCGTGAGCGAAATCGCACCGCCTGGAAAGCGTGCAGGAGCGCGCCTATAATCCAACCACTTTCAGGCGGCCAAGCTGGACCCTGCTCTTTGAACCTATCTGTGCCGATCCCCTCTGCCTTCTGCGGCGGGTCTTGGCGAGTTGCTAGCGAGGTGTGCCATGTCGTTGACGTTGGACTTGAGCCGCTACGAGATCCGCGGACCGCGCGTCTTGCGCAACCCTTCGCCGGGCGAGCTGTACGACGAATCGGTCATGCTCGGCGATGCCGTCATCACCTCGAGCGGCGCGCTGACCGCCGATAGCGGGGCCAAGACCGGCCGCAGCCCCAAGGACAAGCGGATCGTCGACCACCCCGACAGCACCGCCGACATCTGGTGGGGCGACGTCAACATCCGCTTCGAAGAGCGGAATCTGTTGATCAACCGGCAGCGGGCGATCGATTACCTCAACGTCTGCGAGCGCCTCTACGTGATCGATGGCTTCGCCGGCTGGGATCCGAAGTATCGCGTCAAGGTGCGCGTGATCTGCGCGCGGGCTTATCACGCGCTGTTCATGCACAACATGCTGATCCGCCCGACCGATCAAGAGCTCGAGGATTTTGGCGAGCCCGATTATGTGATCTACAACGCGGGCCGCTTTCCGGCGAACCGCTACAGCCCGCAGATGACGTCCCCCACCAGCGTCGCGATCTCGTTCGAGCGCGGCGAAGTGGTGATTCTCGGCACGATGTACGCCGGCGAGATGAAGAAGGGCGTCTTCACGATCATGAACTACCTGATGCCCAAGCGCGGCGTGCTCTCGATGCACTGCTCGGCCAACGAAGGGGCCGACGGAGACGTCTCGCTCTTCTTCGGCCTCTCGGGCACGGGCAAGACGACGCTCTCGGCCGATCCCGCTCGGCGGCTGATCGGCGACGACGAACACTGTTGGACCGACGAGGGCGTCTTCAACATCGAGGGGGGCTGCTACGCCAAGTGCATCAACCTGTCGGCGACCGGCGAGCCGCAGATTTACGACGCGATCAAGTTCGGCGCGATTCTCGAGAATGTGGTCTACGATCCCCGGACGCGCGTCGTCGACTACTCCGATGCGTCGTTGACAGAGAATACGCGCGTCTCGTATCCGATCGAGTTCATCCCGCACGCCAAAATCCCCTGCATCGGGCATCAGCCCCGGAACATTATCTTGCTGACGTGCGACGCCTTCGGCGTGCTGCCACCGGTGAGCAAGCTCTCCAGTTCGCAGTTGATGTATCACTTTCTCAGCGGCTACACGGCCAAGATCGCCGGCACCGAGCAGGGAGTGACCGAACCGCAGGCGACTTTCTCGGCCTGCTTTGGCGCGGCGTTTCTCGTGTGGCATCCGACCAAGTACGCCGAGCTCCTGGCCGAACGGATGAAGCGGCACGGCTCCCAGGCCTGGCTCGTGAACACCGGCTGGTCCGGCGGCGCCGCCGGCACCGGCAAGCGCGTCAAGCTCGCCTACACCCGCGCGATCATCGACGCCATCCACGATGGCTCGCTCACCGATGTCGCGACCGTGACCGACCCCATTTTCGGGCTGCAGGTGCCGGCCCACGTGCCGGGCGTGCC
>JAEUIK010000170.1 GCA_016793185.1 Planctomycetaceae bacterium
GCTCTCGCCCTGCTCACGATCGGCGGTTGGATCGTCGGCGCGATTCTCGGTCCGAGCCAAGCGGCATTCGACGTCGAGCCGGGCGGCATCGAGAAAGCGCTCCGCGCCCGCGATGGCGGCCGCCCGGGCGTCGAGGTCACGCGCCCGCTGCTCGAGAGCTGCGCGGCGGCATTCCAGTTCGGCCTGCTCTTCGCGGTGCTCGAGCACCGCGGAGCGGAGCTGCTGCTCCAGTTCGGCAATCCGCGCATGGAGCTGCGCCTCGCGCCGATCGATGTGCTCGACCTCTTCGCGCAGGTGCAGCGTCAACTCGCCGGCCTGGCGCTCAAGCTGTTCGCGCAACTCGCCCTCCAGCGGGAGCGGCGCGAAGGCCGGCGCCAGCGCTACCAGCGGGACCTCCGCCCCGTCGGCCGGCTGGCTGGAAGCGGGCTCTGACTCATTCGGCGCAGGACGATTGGCAGGCGGATTGGCTTCAGCGACGCGCATCGGGTGCGGCGGGTCGAAGCGCGCGGCGACGATCCCGGCCGGACGCGGCTCGGCGAACGGTTCGCCGCGATGGCCGGTCGCCAGAGACTCGCCAGCGGACTGCTTGGAGGCCACGGTTTGCCCAATCGAGTAGAGTGCCATCGCGGAGTGCGCGCAGTCGTGCGCCCAGCGGCGGCAAAGTTGCCGCATTTTCTACAATCGGCACGCACCGCCTGAGAAGTTCACGGCAAAACCGGGCGAAGGACACCGGGGTTTGTGCGAAGGTCACCCACGGGACCACAATCGGAGCGCACGTTGCTGCCAGCGGAGTGCCAGCAATCGCCTTCCTGACTGGTCCGCGGATGCGATCGGCCGTCGTCGGCCTACGGCTTCCCAATCAGTTCTTGCACGACCGGCACCAGCTCGTGGATGTCCACCGGCTTTGCCAGTACGCGCTCGGCCCCGGCGCTGAACGCGGGGAAAACCTTGTCGATCGTCGTGAAGGCCGTGACAAACACGGCTGGGATCTCCGGCTTCATCTCGCGCATTTTCTGGCAGAGCTCCACGCCATCCATCCCGGGCATCTGGTAGTCGAGGATGGCCAGGTCGTAGTCGGCGTGCCGCATCGCGGCGAGCGCCGCCTCGCCGTTCTCGGCGGTATCGACCGAGTAGCCTTCGCCGGTCAACATGCGGCTCACGGCTGCGCACGCGCTCCGGTCGTCGTCGACCACAAGAATTCTTTGGGAAACCATGTAATGATCTCGCAGTGAAGCCACGTTGCCTGCCGGGGGAGCGCGCACTTCATCCCCCGCCCCCCTGGGTCGAACGATCCCCAAGCGAACCGACCGGAGGCAGGAACAGCAAGAACTATGCCGCGCTATGGCGGGCCGACCCCTGCGGCAGACCGCTGCCCCCCCCCCTCAGAACGGGGGTGTGGTCAGGCCCGAGTCATCCCGCCATTGACCGACAAACACTGGCCGGTGACGAATCCCGCCTCGTCGCTGGCAAAGTAAACCACTGCCCCGGCAACATCTTCGGGCGTTCCCCAACGGTTCATGGGAATCAGGGCCCGGTAGGCGTCCTTTTCGGTTTGCGGATCGTTGGCGTGCCGTTCGACGGGGATCCAGCCCGGCGCCACCTGGTTGACGGTGATATTGAATGGAGCCAATTCGGTCGCCATGCTCCGGGTGAAGCCAACCTGCCCCCCCTTGGCCGAGACGTAAGCGCTGAAGTTCCCCACCCCCCGGTCGAAGACTTCGCTGGTGATATTGATGATCCGGCCGTGACGCTGCTGCTTCATATGGGGCAAGCAGGCTCGAGTCAGCAGGTATGGGCTCTTGATGAAGAAGTCGAGCATTGTTTCGTAGTGCCGCCAGGTGTACTGCTCGATCGGCAGCAGCGGCTGGTCGGGCGTGGCATTGACCACCAGGATGTCAATTGGCCCGAGTTGCTCGGCGACGTGCCGGGCCAGGTGATCGACGTCGAGTTCCTGGCTGGCGTCGGCGCGGAAGAGCTTTCCCTGGCATCCTTGTGCCTGGAAGTCGGCAAACGCCCGTTCGGCGCGTTCGGCATTGCGAAAATAGTTCATCGCCACCTTGGCGCCGGCGCGTCCGAGTCCGATGGCGATGGCCCGCCCCAGTCCCGTAGTGCTACCGGTCACGAGCGCCACGCGCCCCTGCAAATCAAACGGCATGATGCTCGAACTCCTGAAACAGACCAACAGCGACAGACGACTCGCGCTGCAAACGGTTCGCGCGACGCGCGAGCGAAACGATCCAGGACCAGCTCATTCCTCCGGCGCAAGCGCCGGTTTGGCGCTACCGAGAACCTCGCTGGCGGGGACGACGACGCTCACGCCTTCGGCCAGCGTAATGGTGACGCCGAGCAACTTGCCCTCGGTCGTGAAGACGGGCGTCCCTTCGGCGCCTGGCGCGCCGCAATACAGCTCGCGCGGTTTCTTGACGACGGCCGTGATCCGCCCCAGTGCGAGCGTCGCCTGGCTATCGAGCGACTTTCCCAGTCGACCCACCGAAATCACCTGGTCGAGCGCTTCCACCGCGGGCGTTTCGCTCAATTGCAGGTGCGGCAATTGCGGATTCGGTTTGCTCGCGTCGGCCGGCTTGTCGGGCATGACGAAGGCCAGCCCCAGGTCCGGATCCTTGAGGGCCACTTTGGCCGGAATCTCGGTCCCGTCAGCCAGGCGAATCTTGACCTGGGTGAGGTCGACCTTCACTTCGCGCAGCGAGGCAGCTCCCGTCACCGAGCCGGCGAATTGCTTGACGATCTTCGCAAACGGATTGAAGGCATCCTCGGCCACCACCACCAGTCCCGACGGGTCGATGACGGTGCCGATCGCCTCCGACTCCTGCTCGCCCGTGCGGCCGCCGGGGGCCGACATCTTGGCAACCGCGGAAACCCACACGACCGACCCCTGATGCTGGGCGAGAATCTCTCGAGCCTGGGCGACCACGGCCGCCTCATCGGCGGTCGCCGCGCGACCGACCAATATGGCCCCCAGCAACACTGCCGCTCGCAACGCTTGACTCGTCATGCAGACTTCCTTCGCAAAATGGTGAACATCGTGCCGCGCGCGGTGATCGCGTCCTGAAACATCGTTCCGACAGGCGACCGCCGGGGCCGGGGGTGAGCCTGTTGGCTCGACCTTGCCCGGGCGTGGCTCACTTGACCGCCTCGAGCTCCCAGGTTGGCTCGAACTCGAGAAACAGCGTGTGGATCCCGCGCTTCACGAAGAACGAGAGCCGCGCGGTCCGCGCCTGCTTGGCGGCGGCCAGCACTTTCTCGAGCGCGTCGACGTTGGGCGTCGGCTCCCTGTCGACCGACAGCACGATATCGCCTGCGGCGAGGTGCGCCAAATCGGCCCAGCCGGCGTTTTCCACGCGCTCGATCATCACGCCCGTCGCATCCGGCGCCAGGCGACGCACGACCTTGTCCTGCAGCGACAGGTTGCGGGCCGTGAACTCGAAGTCGGCGTCTTTGTAATGCTTTAGCTCCGCCGGCGGCGTCGGCGAGGGCTCCAGCGCGACCGTCACTTCCAACGGCTGCTTGTCGCGGATCAAGCCCAGCTTGACCTCCTTGCCGATCCGAAAGCGGCGGATCAAGTTCTGAAAGACTTCGACATCCTCGGGACGCGAGACTTCGATCGGCTCGCCATCGAGCTTGACAATGATGTCGCCGGTTTTGACCCCGGCCATTTCCGCCGACTTGTTGGGATAGACCTGGGTGACGCGCACGCCCCCTTGATTCCCCAGCCCGAGCGCCTGCGCGAGCTCGCGGGTCAGAGCCTGCACCGCGACGGGAAGCCAGGCCTTCTTGGCCTGAGGGGGATTGTGTTCGGCGCTCTCGGGTCCTACCGAAACGACCGTCAAGTACTTGCGCGTGTCGCGCTCGAACGCGACCAGCAACGGCACCCGCTCCGTCTTGCCCTGCGTCAGCTCGTCGGTCAGCGTGCGCAGTTGGGCCGTGTCGCGGATGGGAGTACCGGCGACGTCGACGATCACGTCCCCCGGGACCAGCGGCGGCTTCGCCTCGGCCACCGGTCCTCCCGGCCGGAGCCCGTTGACGCGCACGCCCGATCGCTCGGTGCGCTGCGCCTCCAACGCCGAAATGCGGGTGAAGTCCTCGCCCGTGAAGCCCCAGTATTTGAACTCCGACTCGTTGCTCCGTGCCGAACCGCGGACCTCGGTCGTCAACTCGAGTTTCTTCGCTTCGCCATCGTGAATCACCTCGACCGGCACCGCTTTGCCCACCGGCGTGGCCAGCACCAGCTGATTGAACAGCGGCAGCTCTTCGAGCGTGGCGCAGTCGACCGCCTGGCCGTCGAACGAGGTAATGACATCTCCGGCCACGATCCCAGCCTTCGCCGCGGGCGAGTCGGGGAGCACGCCGCTGACGAGGATCCCCTTGGCGACCGGGCTCTCCTTCAGTCGGGGTTGCACTTCGAGCCCGACCCAACTCCGCTGCACCTGGCCATGTTCGATGAACTGCTCGGCCACCGCGCGGGCCAGATTGCCGGGAATCGCGCCGCCGATCGATCCGATTCCCAATTCGTTGATGCCGATGACCTGGCCGCTTTCGTTGACGAGCGGACCGCCGCTGTTGCCGCCGAAGATCTGCGCGTCGTGGCCGATCCACCGCACCAGTTGCCCCACCTCCTCGCCGTCGAGCGTGAACCGCCCGGCCCAGGAGGCCGTCGGCAGAATCATCGACGTGTTGCTGACGATGCCCGTCGTGACCGACTGCGAAAGTCCCGCTGGGCTTCCCATGGCGTAGACCACATTGCCCACCCGCAGCAGGTCGGAGTTACCCCATTGCGCCACCGGCAGCGGCTCCCCGGGATTCTTGCGCTGCGAGAGGTCGAGCTGCAGCACGGCGATGTCCGAAAGGGGATCGGTCCCGATCAGCTTGGCATCCAGCTCCTCGCGGTTGGTCATGCGGCAGACGATCTTCGTCGCCTTGCGGGCGACGTGATGGTTGGTCACCACGTAGCCGTCCGGGCTGATGATCACGCCGCTCCCCGAGACCTGCTGCTTGCGCATCCGTCCGTCGCCGGCATCGGTCGTGACGACATGGATCCGCACAATCGCCGGCAAGACGCGCTCGACCGCCGGCGGAATCACTTCCGGATTGACTTCGGGCTGCACCGTCGCCGGCGGTTCAGCCACGGCCGGCGCGACGACGGTCGCTTCCTGGGCCCAGGCCTGGCCCGCGTGCGCCGCCGTTAACGCCAGGGCGAACGCCATCGAACCGAGAAGTGTCCTGAGCATGGGCAAATTGTCCAAAGGCCTCGCGAAAACCAACCGCCACCGAATCAGGGGAACGCGACCCGGCAATCGGCAGTTCCTCGCCAGGCTGCGCCCCTTCACTATCATACCGGCCAATTCGCCGCCCGACAGGACGCGGCAAAAATGCCCGGCGTCGGGGATTTCGGGCGTTTCGGCCGACCCGCCGCGGCACAGCAGCGCCGGTTGTATCGCTGGGACCCGTCCGGTACGTTAGCGACTTTCCGCCCCGCGAGCGTTCTCGCGGATGCGCGCCGGCTCTCCGGCCGCCGGCGCGGGGGGCGACTTCCAACTCGAACGACACGACACTCCAGCACTATGAGCGATCCCTACTTTCAGCGGCTCTTTGCCGACCGCATCGGCGGCGTCAACTACGGCAAGGGGACCGAGATCTACAAGTTCGAGAAGATCAAGCGGGCCAAGCGGAAGGCGCTGGCCGATCATCCCGAGCGCAAGCTGATCGACTTCGGCATTGGCGAAAACGACGAGATGGCCCCGGCCAACGTCCGCGAGGTCATGGCCCGAGAGATCAATCGCCCCGAAAACCGGGGTTACGCCGACAACGGGATCGCCGAGTTCAAGCAGGCCGTGGCGCGATTCATGACCCGCGAGTTCGGCGTCGATCTCGACCCGGCGACCGAGGTCAACCACTGCATCGGCTCGAAGCCGGCGCTGGCCGTGCTGCCCGCCGCCTTCATCAACCCGGGCGACGTGACGTTGATGACCGTGCCCGGTTATCCCGTGGCGGGCACGCACACTCGCTATTACGGGGGCGAGGTCCACCGGCTGCCGCTCTTGGCGCAGAACCACTTCTTGCCCGACCTCGATTCGATTCCGGCCGACGTCCTCCGCCGCGCCAAGCTGCTGGTGCTGAACTATCCCAACAGCCCGACCGGCAAGGTGGCGACGCGCGACTTCTACGCCAAAGTCGTCGACTTTGCGAAGAAGAACGAGCTGGTCGTGATCCAGGACGCCGCCCACACGATGCTCACCTACGACGGCGCCCCGCTCAGCTTTCTCTCGGTCCCGGGAGCCCGCGACGTCGGCGTCGAAGTCCACTCGCTGAGCAAGGGCTTCCACATGATCGGCTGGCGGATCGGCTGGGTCTGCGGCCATCCGCTGCTCGTGCAGGCCTACGCCGACATTAAGGACAACAGCGACTCGGGGCAGTTCATCGCCATCCAAAAGGCCGCCGCGGCGGCGCTCGACGACGCTTCGATTCCCCGGGCGGTGCGTGCGAAGTACGAGCGCCGCCTGCAGAAGCTCGTCGCCACGCTCCAGCGCGTCGGCTTCCAGTGCCGGATGCCGGGGGGAAGCTACTTCCTCTACACCCCCAGTCCACGCGGTATCGAAGGTGGCCCCGACTTCGCCAATGCCGAAGCGGCGAGCCAGTACCTGATCACCGAGCACTCGATCTGCACCGTCCCCTGGGACGACGCCGGGGCGTTCCTGCGTTTCGCCGTCACGTACGAGGCCGCCGACGAGGCGGCCGAAGACGCCCTGATGCGCGAGACCGAAGCCCGATTGAAGGCAATCAAGCCCCGATTTTAGCAACTGCTCGCCGCAGCCGGGCTTGTTTCCTTTTTTCACACAAAAAAGGGTGGGGCAGTGACCCGCGCCAGGTACCCGGTCGTCATCCACCCGACTCGCGATGTGACCCTGCAAGGTCGCGCGGATCTCGCTTACTGGACGTCGGAACTCGCGGCTCAGCAGCTCCATCCGCAGGCAGCCGACGGATGGGCTCAGCTGTGGATCACGGCGACCGAGTCCCGTTTCTTTGAGATTCGGTTTCGCGAGCTGACTATCTCAGTGATCGTCGACAGCGTGCCACCGGCGGCTGCCGATAACGGGGTCTACTTGGTATCGGCCTTTAACTCCGTCGGTTGGTTTGCCTGGGTCGAGCGTAACCTGTTCGGAGCCCCCTACAGCTCGGCCGACATCTCGGTCTCGCACGAGGTCCC
>JAEUIK010000260.1 GCA_016793185.1 Planctomycetaceae bacterium
CTCCCAGAGGCCAGCTCCAGCAGAACACAAACCAATAGCCGATCACTCGCCCAGCACGTAGGCGAACAGCAGCGGGGCCACGATGGCCGCGTCGGAGTTGATCATGAACTTCGGGCCGTCTTTGTCGAGCTTGTTCCAGGTGATCTTCTCGTTCGGCACCGCGCCCGAGTACGAACCAAAACTGGTCGTCGAATCGGAGATCTGCGCGAAGTATCCCCAATAGCGTATGTCGAGCTCGAGATCCTGGATCATCAACGGCACGGCGCAGATCGCAAAGTCGCCGGCAATGCCGCCGCCGATCTGGAAGAAGCCCACGCGGCGATGCGGGTCGTGCTCGCGATACCAGTTGACGAGCTTCTCCATCTGCATCGTCCCCGACTTGATGACGTTGTGGCTCTTGACCTTTCCTTCCATCACCCGCGCGGTGAAGATGTTGCCCAGCGTCGAGTCTTCCCAGCCGGGCGAAAAGATCGGCAGGTTCTTCTCCTTGGCCGCCAGCACCCACGAATTTTCCTTGGGCACCTGGTAGTGCTGCTCGAGCGTCTTGTCGCTCAACAGGCGGTAGAAGTACTCGTAGGGGTAGTAGGCTTCGCCTTTCTCGCCCGCCTCCCGCCAGTAGTCGGTCAACCGATGTTCCATGTGGCGGATGACGGTCTCGGGAATGCACGTATCGGTGACGCGATTGAAGCCTTCGAGCCGGAGGGCCTCTTCGTCGTCGGGCCCCAGATCGCGATAGTGCGGCACCACGCGATACTCGTCGTGGGCGAGCAAGTTGAAGACGTCCTCCTCGAGATTGGCGGCCGTGCAACTGATCGCATGTACCTGGCCCGCCCGGATCATCTTGGCCAGCGAGATCCCCAACTCGGCCGTGCTCATGGCGCCGGCCATGGCCAGCAGCATGACGTTCCCTTCGGCGGTGAACTTCTTCCAGGCCTTGGCGGCGTCGACGGTCTCGCGCGCGTTGAAGTGCCGGAAATTGTGGTCCATGAAGGAACTGATCGACATGGCAATGACTTTCCGAATTCGGGATCCCGCGCGTCTCAGACGCCCTCGGGCCAATGCGAGGCTTTTGGGCAAGTCTCCACATCTACCCCCAGGGGTCAAGTGGTTCTACCGGCGAACAAGGTCGCAGCGTCGGCTGACGCGCCGATTGCCCCCCACAGCGCCAGCCGTCACAATGCCGGCCGGCAATGACACCTGGCCAGGGCGAGGCCAGCCATAGTTCCCTCAGGCCGCAGCCGGTAGCGGTCGGCGCCCGACAAGATGGCCCGCATGTACGGTGACGACCTGCCGAGGGTCCAGCGGCGCATCGCGCGCTGGCTCGGCTCTGCAATGGATCTGGTCTATCCCCCGCAGTGCGTCGCCTGCCGCGCGGCGCTCGACGCGGAACTTCCGTCGCGCCCGTTCTGCGCGCTTTGCCGCCGGCAACTCGAAGCTCTGCGTTGTCCCGCCTGCCCGCGGTGCGGCGTCACGCGCGCTGCCAGCACCCCGGCCTGTCCGACCTGCGCCGGCCAGCGCTTTCGTTTTGGGCAAGTCGCGCGACTCGCCCCCTACGAAGGCGCCTGGCGCGAAGTTGTCTTGCGCATGAAGCACGTTGCCAACGAACCGCTGGCCTGGGGGGTGGCCGGCTTGCTGGCGGAAGCCTGCCAGGAAGCGTTTGCGGAGTCGCCGCCGGACGTCGTCGTGCCGATTCCGATGTTTTGGCGACGGCGGATCGTGCGCCGCATCAGCAGCGCCGACGTGCTGGCCACGGCGATTTCGCGCCGCCTCGCCAAGCCGTGCGCGCTGCGAGGGCTGATCCGCCAGCGACACACGCAGCCGCAGGGGGACCTCTCGCCACGCGAGCGCCGCGCCAACGTGCGCGGTGCGTTTCGCGCCCGCACGCCGCGCGAGCTCTGGCAGCGCCGCGTGTTGCTGGTCGACGACGTGCTCACGACCGGGGCCACGCTCAACGAAACCGCCAAAGTGCTGCGCCAGGCGGGGGCGACCGAGATCCAGGTGGCGGTCGTTGCCCGCACCGACGACCCGCGCGCCTGACGCGCTCACCGCCGGCGACTGCACGCCGGCGGAAAGTCGTTATACTCACAGCGGCGACGGCTGCGACGTTACAGATTCCGGGCGAAAACCATGGCACCACTGCGGATTGGCACTCGGGCAAGCGCCCTGGCGCGCTGGCAGGCCAACTGGGTCGCCGACCGATTGGCCGAAACCTCCGGCGTGCGCCCGGAGTTGGTGCTGATCACCACCAGCGGCGACGAGGGATCGCCGACGGCCGTGGTCCCCGGCGCCGGATCGCAGCCCGGCGTCTTCACCAAGGAGATCCAACGCGCTCTGCTGGCGGGCGAAGTGGATCTGGCGGTCCATAGTTTGAAGGATCTGCCGACCGAGGGAGTGGCCGGGCTTGCGCTGGGGGCCGTTCCCGAGCGCGAGATGCCCGCCGACGTCCTGGTCGCGCGCGACGGCCTTGCCTTCGCGCAGCTCCCGGAGTCGGCGGTGATCGGCACGGGGAGCCTCCGCCGGCGGGCGAACCTCCTCCACGCCCGGGCCGATCTCCGCCTGGCCGATATCCGCGGGAACGTCGACACGCGCCTGGCGAAACTGGCCGCCGGTCACTACGACGCGATCGTCCTCGCGCACGCTGGTCTGAAACGGCTCGGTCTGGCCGAGCGCGTCACGCAGGTGCTGCCGTTCGACTTGATCTTGCCCGCCGTGGGGCAGGGGGCGCTGGGCATCGAATGCCGTGCGGACGACGCCCCCACGCGGCAGCGGCTCGCGGCGCTCAATCACCCGTCGACCCAGGCGGCCGTCCTGGCCGAGCGCGAGCTGTTGGCGACGATCGGCGGGGGATGCCTGGCTCCGGTCGGCGCCTTGGCCGAGCCCGGAAGCGACGATTCGCTGCGATTGCGGGCTACCGTGTGCAGCGTGGATGGGCGCGTGAAACTCACGGCCGAGGCGACCGCCGCGCAATCCGACCCGCAGGCCCTGGGCCGGACGGTCGCCGAGAAACTGCTGGCACAAGGCGCCGCCGAGTTGATCCGCGCGTGCCGCGGCCCGGGCTGACACGGGCCGGTGGCGCTACGGCGACCGCGCGGCTAGCTTGCCCATTTTTCGCGACCGCTAGTCTTTTCCAGCTTGCCACTCGGTCAATCCAGATCCGAGCCCGTTTTCGCGCGGAACCTACAACCGTTCGAATCCCTATAACCGAATGAACTCTCTAGAGGAGAGTTTGCCTCGATCGCGACGGCCTGTTTGCGCTGGGGAGTCGAACGTGAAGCGACGCGTCTGGATCATTGCCGCAGCATGGATCGTGCTCTCACCTGGATTCGTGGCCGCGGCCCCCCCCAAGGAAGTTCCCAAGTGCGATCGCTGCGGCGCCACCGACTGCTGTCTGAAGAAGTTCTGCAAGCCGGTGCCTGTCGAGCTGGAAGTGAAGGACGTCTGTTTCGATTGTAAGTGCGAGGATTTCTGCGTTCCCGGTCGCAGCTGTCTCATCGATACGATCTGCCACGAAGACGATTGCGGCTGTTGGGTGGAGCGGGTTTGGAAGCCGACGTGCGCCGAGGTCCGCACCCGCAAAGTGATGGTCAAGAAGGAGGTTGTGCGAAAGTCGCAGAGTTTCAACTGGGAAATGCAGCGCCTGTGCCCGGCCTGTGCCTGCCTGCCACCCGCCCCGAAGGGAACGCCTCCGGGGGGGCAACCGCGCGACAGCGGTCCCGGCGGTGAAGAGATCGAGGAGATGCAGCCCGAGGATCAATCGGTCGAAGAAGTAGAGCTCTCGTCCTTGCCACGACGCCCCGCGGGCACTCCGTTAACTACGCAGTCCGCACCCGCACCCGCACCCGCGAAGCGCTCATTTTGGGCCTTCTGGCGCTAACCCCTTCAACCCTGATGGGTTAAGCTCGTTCGATCGTGCTGGTTCCCGGCCTCTCGGCAGCCAGGAACACTCCGCGGGGAAACCGAGCCGCTACCCCCACTGATCGGGGGATCGATTTGGCGGCTCGGGCGCACACACGGTCTTAACACGATCTTCACATAGCGCCGGTACAACGGCGACGGTGGGCTGTGATTCACATCCCGCGGTAGCGGCCAGCCCGCGCCGGCCCAGGGGGTGCCTTGGATCGGCGTGCCGCCGCGAGTAGCTACTCTGCTGCCGGCGGCTGTTGCGAACTGGGCCACGGTCTCGGAAAGCCTGACGTGACTCGCCCTTTCAAGTCGCTGCAATTCCTCTTCGTCGTTGTCGCACTGGCGGCGGCGCTTTGCGGCTGCGACGAAATGGTGGCGCCTCCCGGCGAACTGGCTTCGCCGGCGGCTCCGAGTGCGACGACTGCGGCCAGCGCAGTGCCCGCAGCGAGCAGCGCCATCCCCAGCTCGATCGTCGATTCCGAGCTCCCCGACTACCAACCCGTCCCCGGCGTGTCCGGGAGCCTCAAGAGCATCGGCTCCGACACCATGAGCAATCTCATGTCGCTGTGGGCCGAAGGCTTTGCTCGCTATTATCCCAACGTCAAGATCGAAGTCGAAGGGCACGGCTCTTCGACGGCGCCGCCGGCGCTGATCGCCGGCACGGCCGATTTCGGACCGATGAGCCGCGACCTGAAATCGCAAGAGATCGACGAGTTTCAGGCGAAGTTTGGCTACCCGCCGACGACGCTCGCGGCGGGCATCGACATGCTCGCCGTGTATGTGCATCGCGACAACCCGATCGCCGGCCTGTCGCTCCCCGAGCTCGACGCGATTTTCTCCAAGAACCGCAAACTCGGTTACGATCGCGATCTGCGGACCTGGGGTGACGTCGGCTTGCCGGCCCCGTGGGACACGCGCCCCATCAGCACCTACGGCCGCAATGCGGCGTCCGGGACTTACGGGTACTTCAAGTCGAAGGGACTGGGAGGCGGCGATTGCAAGGACTCGGTCAAAGAGCAGCCGGGCAGCTCGTCCGTCGTCCAAGGGGTCGCCAGCGAGCGATCGGGCATCGGCTATAGCGGCATCGGCTATCGGACGGCCGACGTGCGCGCGGTACCCTTGGCCAGTTCGCTGGGTGGCACGCCAATCGCCGCCGAGGCGGCCCATGCGTACTCGGGCGAGTACCCGCTGGCCCGGCCGCTGTGGCTGAATCTCAACTACGCCCCGGGCAGCGAGCTCGATCCCGTGCGGCGCGAGTTCATTCGCTACGTGTTCAGCAAGCAGGGTCAACAGGATGTCGTGCGCGACGGGTATTTGCCGGTGGGAGCCCCGCTGGCACGCCAGGCCCTGGCGGCGGTGGGCTTGAAGCTCGGGAGCTAATCGGCCAGATGCGCCGAGTTGAGACAACCAGGCAGCGATGCCGCCACGCACACCACGCGGCGGCCCGCGCCCAGCCTCTTGCCGGATGAACTTGCGATGACCGACACGCCCACGATCTCCCGACGCCGCCGCGACCGGAGCACGCGTTGGACGGTCAAGCTTGGCGACCGACTGGCCCGGCGATTGATCATCATCGGCGGCATCGGCACCATCGCCGCCGTCCTGAGTGTTTGCGCGTTCTTGCTGTGGGTCGCCGCGCCGCTGCTGTTTTCGCCCGACGTCGAGGGCCGCGTCTCGGTGGCCCAGGTCGTTTCCGACGCCGACACCGTGCATCTCGCCCTGGACGAATTCCAGACGATGGCCTGGACGCTCTCGCGCGACGGCCGGGTCCGCGTGTTCCGCCTCGACAATGGCGAGCTGCTCTTCGAGCAATCGCTGGGCGACTCGACGCCGCTCTCGGCGTGGTCGCTCACGAGCAACGACGGCAGCATCGCGCTCGGTTTTGCCGACGGCACCCTTCGCCTGGGACAGATCCGTTTCGCCACGCGATTCCTTTCCGATTCGGAGATCCCCGCGCAGGAAGCCGGCGACGGAAAAGTGCCGCTCACCTTCGAAGGAGGCCTGGCCGAGAAAACCGGCGACCGGCAATGGCGGGCGATCAAGCTCGCGATTCAGCTCGATGACCCGATCCCGGCCGCGAGCGCCGCGCCGATCGCGCTCGTCGATCATGTCGTCCGCAGCAAAAAGACCTTCGTCGCCTCGGTCTCTGCCGACGGCCAGGTCCGTCTCCTGACGGTGTCGCAGCGCAAGCCACCGGCCGGCGCGCCCAGCCAGCGCGACGTCGCCACGCACGACGTTGCGTTCGACGCGCCCACGGCCGGCCTGCCGCGCGCGGTGATCCTGTCGGGACTGGCCGATCAGCTCTATCTCGCCTGGGAGAATGGACAGTTGCTGCGATTCGATTCGCGCCGGCCCGAGAAAGTGCGGCTGGCCGAATCGCTCGACCTCCTCGAGGACAAGACGGCCAAGATCACCGCGGTCGCGCCGCTCTTGGGACGCGGCACCCTGGTGGTCGGCGATTCGACCGGAGCCATCCAGGCCTGGTTCGGCAGCAAGCCGGCGGGGGCAGAAACGATCGACGGCATCTTCTTCGTGCGCGCTCACCAACTCGCATCCCAGGGAGCGCCCGTCACCACGCTCGGCTCTTCCGCACGCTCGCGGATCGTTGCCGCCGGCCGAGCTGACGGCTCGGTCGAGCTGCTGCAGGTGACCAGTGCCCGACGGCTGCTCCGCCTCGAGACCGAGTCGAGTCAACCCGTCGCGGCCGTCTCGATCGCCCCGAAGGACAACGGGCTGGCAGCCGTCGGCGCCGCGGGACTCTGTACGTGGGGACTGGATCTCCGGCATCCGGAAGCGACCTTGGCGACGCTCTTTTTGCCGATCTGGTACGAAGGCTACGCCGGTCCGACCTGGGTCTGGCAATCGTCGAGCGGCACCGACGACTTCGAGCCCAAGATCAGCCTGGTCCCGTTGATCTTCGGCACGCTCAAGGCGACTTTTTATTCACTGCTGTTTGGCGTACCGGTTGCGATCCTGGCCGCGGTGTACGCCAGCGAGTTCATGAGCAAGCGGACGCGGGGACGGATCAAGCCCACCATCGAGCTGATGGCGGGACTTCCCAGCGTCGTGTTGGGGTTCATCGCCGCGTTGGTGCTCGCCCCGTTGGTCGAGCGGTGGCTGGCCGCCGTGCTGGTCTCGTTTGCCACGGTTCCCTGCGTGTTGCTGTCGGGGGCGTTTCTGTGGCAACTCTTGCCGGAGCGGACGTTTCTCCGGTTGGCCCCCTGGCGGTTCGGGTTTATCCTGCTGGCGATTCCGCTGGGGATGCTGCTGGGAATCTGGATGGCGCCCCTGGTCGAGCGCTGGTTCTTCGCCGGCGACCTCAAGCTCTGGCTCAACGATCATCAACAGGGGACCGCGGTGGGGGGCTGGATGCTGCTGTTCCTGCCGCTCGCGGCCATCGTGATCGCCTGGCTGATGGGTCGCGAAGTTTCGCCCCGACTCCGGAAGGCGTCAGCCGACTGGAGTCGACTCAAGTGCGGCCTCGTCGAGCTCGTGCGCTTTGGAGTCGGCCTGGCGGCGGCCCTCGGCCTCGCCTGGCTCGGCGCACAGCTCTTGAGCACGCTCGGGTGGGACGCGCGCGGAACCTACGTCGATACCTACGTGCAGCGCAATGCGCTCGTCGTGGGATTTGTGATGGGTTTCGCCATCATCCCGCTCATTTACACCATCGCCGAGGACGCGCTGGCCAGCGTCCCCGAGCATCTCCGGTCGGCCTCGCTGGGAGCGGGCGCTACGCCGTGGCAAACCGCCACCCGCGTGATTATCCCCACCGCCATGAGCGGCCTCTTCTCGGCCGTGATGATCGGCCTCGGACGCGCCGTCGGCGAGACGATGATCGTCTTGATGGCGGCGGGCAACACGCCGATTCTGCAAGCGAACATCTTCAACGGCTTTCGCACCCTCTCGGCCAACCTGGCCGTCGAGCTGCCCGAGGCCGTCCGCAACAGCACGCACTTCCGCACGCTCTTTCTAGCGGCTTTGGCCCTGTTCGCGATGACGTTCGTCATCAATACGATCGCCGAAGCGGTCCGCCAGCGATTCCGAAAGCGAGCGTTCCAGCTATGAGCAGCCACGCGCTGGCACGCGAGCCCGATCCCAGTTTCGCCGGTGCGGCGGGAGAACCTCCGCGCAAACCGCGCGGCCGCCGCGCGCGCGCCAAGAGCTCGCTCCTGGCGCTGGGCGAGCCCATGGTCTGGCTCACCGGCGGCGGCCTGGCGCTGGCCATCCTCATGATCCTGGGACTCTTGCTCCTGATCGTCGTCGAAGGCTTCAGTACGTTCTGGCCCCGCCCGCTCGTGCAGATCCGAACCGTCGGCG
Organism: Planctomycetaceae bacterium; assembly: GCA_016793185.1. Classification (GTDB taxonomy): domain Bacteria; phylum Planctomycetota; class Planctomycetia; order Pirellulales; family JAEUIK01; genus JAEUIK01. The sequence goes on from JAEUIK010000260.1 coordinate 8,221, forward strand.
GGCAAGTCTTTCTCGGCGAAGTGAGCCGCGTCGAACGCTACCAGCCCGACTCGCTCGCGATTGCCCGGCTCACGCCCGAGCTGGCGGGCGTCGCCCGGGACGCGATCGAACGCGACGGCGGCACCCTGGGGCGGCAGTTGCTGCGGACGGGCAACTTCGAGCTCACGCAGTCGCACTTCCGCTGGATCGACGACATTACTGTGGCCGAGCAGACCTACCCCCCCTGGGGACTTGTCGTGGAGCGGCTGACGTGGGGCCGCTTTTACGGCGTGCCGATTGCCTTCGAGATCGACGGCCAACGCGTGGCCGACACGGCGGCGGCCAGTTGGGACGCGTACCGCAAGCACCATCGCGAGGCCCGCCAGCGTTACGCTCGGCGGCGCCGACTGGAGGTCCACGAAATCGGGCGCATCAACGCCCGGCTCGAATCGGCCCGGCTCGCGCTCCGGCAGGCCGAGCTTGATGCGGGTCGCGATTCCGAACATTGGCGCCGAGTGCGCGCCGCCCAGCAAGAGGTCGAACGCGAAACCGCGCAGGAGAGCGAGGCCATCCGCGCCGAGATTGACAAACTCGATCGCGAGAACGAGCGCTGCCAGCTCGTGCTGGCCACCGCCGACGGCGTCGCGCAGCGCTTGCCGCTGGCGAGCATCGTGCGGGCGATCCCGGCC
>JAEUIK010000288.1 GCA_016793185.1 Planctomycetaceae bacterium
AAGGCCGAGGTCAAGGCCCGCCGCGGCACGAACTCGGGCATGTACTTTCGCACCGCCTGGGGGCCCGGATTCCCCGACGGTTACGAGGCCCAGGTCAATAACAGCAGCTTCGATCCCAAGCGGACCGGCAGCCTCTACAAGTTCGTCGATATCAAGAAGCGGATGATTCCCGACGACACCTGGTGGACGCAGCACATCATCGCCGACGGCAATCACCTCGTCATCAAGATCAACAACGAGACGGTCGTCGACTACGTCGACGAGAAGAACACCTACAAGAAGGGCTACGTCGCGTTCCAGCAGCACGACCCGTGGAGTCTCGTGCAGTACAAGAACGTGATGATCAAGCCGCTGCCGGCCAGCAAGTAGCGGCCTTATCCCAGGGGCAAGACGTACTTCGCCTCGCCCACGAAGGCCGCGCCGCCGATGGCGACCGTCCCCTGGTAGAAACAGCCCTGGGGCACGCGGCGCCGGCCGGTGATGTGGATCGTTACCTCGATGCCGCACGTCTGCCGGACCGGCGCGCGGCATTGCAGTCCAATCTCGCGCAGGTAGATCTCGCCCGGCTTGCGCTCCAGCTCGTGATCCCAACAGCCGTGGATGATGCCGAGCTGCGAGATCCAGAGAAAGGCCTGCGGGACGGTCAGATGAAACTGGCCGTCGCTGGGGGCGTAGTGCCGCACCGCGTCGACGATGCCCGTGATGCGGTCGCGCGCCACGTCGACCTCCATCAGGCGCAATTCATCTTCGCGCCAGCCTCCCATAAGATATCCCGAGAGGAACGGCGCAATTTGTTCACGGGTCATTTGCATCGCGACGCTTTGACGACAAGGGAACCAGCGTGAACGACGGACACGGCTTCGCGCGGTGGGTTGAGCAGCTGCAACTGAGCACGGGCATCGCCGGGCTCGCCTGGCCCGCGATTCCACCGCGCTACGCGCTCGGGCAATTGGCCTTGCTCCTGCAACTCGAAGCCAGCCAATGGTGGCCGCCCGAGTGGTTGCGTGCGCATCAGTTTGGGCAGTTGCGGAACCTGCTGCAACACGCGCGGGAGACAACTTCGTACTATCGCGAGCGAATTCCCGAGCTGCCGGCGGACCTGAGTGACAGTTTCTGTCACTCACTCCCCCTCCTGACGCGCCGCGACGTGCAAACGCGCTTCGCCGACCTCGCCAGTCGCCGCCCGCCGCGCGCGCATGGGCGCGTCGCCACGAACCTGACCAGCGGCTCGACCGGCCAGCCGCTGAAGACGCTGACGACCGAGCTGTGCAGCCTGTTCTGGAAGGTCTTCACGATTCGCGAACACCACTGGCAGCGGCGCGACGCGCGCGGCACGCTGGCCGTGGTGCGGCACACGAACTCGCCCGATGCGCTTCCGCCCGACGGCAAGCGCCATCCCCACTGGGGTAGCGCCATGCAGGGGCTCTTCGCGACGGGGCCCGCGGCGCTCCTGGGAACGGGGGCCACGATCGCCGAGCAGGCCGACTGGCTCGTGCGCGTCGATCCGGACTACCTGCTGATCTATCCCTCAGCGTTGCTGGCGCTGGCCGAGTTGTTCCAGGCGACGGGGCGCACTCTGCCGCGCCTCAAGCAAGTGCGCACCTTCGGCGAGATCGTCGAACCCAGGCATCGAGCCCAATGCCGCGCGGCCTTCGGCGTCGAATTGGTGGACCTTTACTCCTCGAACGAGGTGGGCTACATCGCGCTCCAATGTCCCGAGCACGAAACCTATCACGTGCAATCCGAAGGGGTCCTGGTCGAAGTCTTGAATGAGGCCGGCGCGCCGTGTCGCGCCGGCGAGACGGGGCGCGTGGTCATCACCGCGCTGCACAACTTCGCCCTGCCGCTGATTCGCTACGAGATCGGCGACTACGCCGAGGTCGGCGAGCCTTGCCCTTGCGGACGCGGGCTGCCGACGCTGCGGCGCATCTATGGCCGGCAGCGGAATATCCTCCGCGCGCCGGACGGCACTTCGCGCTGGCCGAGCTTTGCCGAGGGGGACCGCCCCGACGCGCTCCCCGCTTTCTATCAGTTCCAGCTCGTGCAGCGGACGCTCGAGCGGCTGGAGATGCGCGTCGTGCGCCCGGCGCCGTTCACGAGCGCGGAGGAGGCGACGCTCCGCGCCTACCTGCAACAGTCGCTGCATTACCCGTTCGAGATCCGCTTCGCCTACCTCGACGAAATCCCCCGCAACCCGACGGGCAAGTTCGAGGATTTCGTGTCGGAGCTGGAGTGAAGGGCGCTGTCGATCGGGATCACGCGCGCCGAGCTTTTGCCCGCGTGGGCCGGCGAAACCGGTGCGACTGTTACGACCGGATCGGTC
>JAEUIK010000313.1 GCA_016793185.1 Planctomycetaceae bacterium
GTCCCTCGGGCGAGAGCTCGCAGGTTCCGCGGGTCGAGATCGCCACGTCGCCGTGCCGCCCGCTGATCCGCTCGAAGGTCACCTTTCCATCGTCAAAGCGAATTGCACCCGCCAGCTTCTCGAAGCGATAGCGGAAATAGACGGGCTCGATCGAGACGGTCTCGCCGATGGGTACGACGCGCACCGAGACGCCGAGATGTTTGTCGGCAAAGCGATAGAGCACGTCGCTCTCGAGCTCGACGCGGCCGCGGGGCTGGGCGTCATTCCAGGCTTGTTGCAAATGAGGCTTGAGCGCGTTGCGCAGCTCCTCTTCGAGGGCGATGTTCGAGCCCGTGAAGCGCAGGCCGACTTCGCCGCCGCCGGCCGTCGAGAAGTATCCCTGGCAGTGGATCTGGCCCGTGTCGTTCGTGCCCCGCAGATCGCGGAACTCCCACCGGTCGTCGGCGACGTCGATCGTGCCGCGAATGTTGTAGACCGGGTAGGGGAACCCGTCGTAGCGGATCGCGCAGTGGTTCAGGTTAAGCACGAGCTGCTTGTTCACCACCGGCTCGGCGCCCGAACCGGCCGGGGCCGGCTGCCAGTGGAACCGGGCGCCCAGGTTGAAGGTTCCCTGCGGATGGAGCGCGCGGACAAACTCCTGGGTCTTGCCCGGAAGCGCGTCGAAGAGTTTCTGATCGAGCGGCAGGCTGTCGCCGGTGACTTCAATCAGCCCCCCGGGCGCGGTGCGCAAGTTGGCGATGCGGCCGCGGACGCTCACCTCTTCGGCGCCGCTGAGGGCCCGGATATCGAGGTTCAACTGATCGTCCTTAAGCGTGATGACGCCGCGCCCTCCGACCAACGGGTAGGGAAACTTGTGGTAGGTGAAGGATGTCTCGACGCAGTGGCAGACCAGCTCGGGCTGGTAGGTCTGGCCGTCGTAGTGCAGCTTCAGGTTGGCGTCGATCACCCCGGTCAGAAAGAACTTGTACCACTGGTCGCGCCAGGCCTCGGGAGCGGCCTCGAAGAGCTGCCGGTTGATCAACAGTCGCTGGCAGTTCGCTTCGAGATAGAACGGGCTCCCCGCGGCGTAGCCGTTGCGGTATCCCCGCAGCTCGAGGCTGCTTTGCCCATTGCGGGCTTTGAAATCCTGCACTACGACCCGCTGCGGCGTGCATTGCACGGTCGCCCAGACGTCGGTCAGCGGATAGGGCAAGCGCGGGTGATCGATCCGCCCGCGTTCGAGCCGGGCGCGCACGTCGAAGTCGAGCGGTTTCTCGCGGTCGGGGTCGCGCGTCAAATGGAACTCGATCTCGGCCTGCGACCGCAGCGCGCCCAGCAGGTCCAATTGCTCGGAGAGGCCGCTGGGGAGCGAGTTGCGCAGCTCGGGCGAGAGTTGCAGGCCCGCCACGCTGCCCGACCATTCCCACCGCTGTCCGCTCTGCGCGAGCCTCCCCTTGAACTCGACGCGCTGCAGATGGTCGCCGGCAAAGAAACCTTCGACCAGGACATCGTTCCCGCCCGGTTGAGCGCCGGCTCCCTCAGGAGCCGTGATGGTGACGTTCGCGTCGCGGCAGGTCAGCGTGCTCGAGGGGTTCTTGAGCGGATCGAAGATCTCGACCGTGCAGTTCTCGACGTTGATGACCGGAGGCTCGTCGCTGAACTTGGGGAGCGGCAAGAGCCGCGCCGTGCTCCAGGTGCCATCGGGACGGCGGGTCACCTGGAACATGGGCCGCCGCAAAGTGATCCGGCGAATGACGGGCTCGCGCCGCAGCAGCTCCGGCAGATCGGCGTTGCAATGCAGGAACAGCTCGTCGAAGTGGGCCAGCTCGGCCCGGGGACCTTCGGCGCCGGGCTCCACGATCGACAGCCCGCGCACTTCGATCCCCTCCCCCTCGACGATCTTGGCGGAACGGACCGTGACCTGCAGGTCAGGATAGTGGTTCGCGAACTTGCGCTGGATGCGGAGGCGGACTTCCTCGTCGACGCGGTTGTAAAAGTAGGGAAACGCCGCCAGCACGGCGACGAACGCCACGAGCGCTCCCCACTTGAACAAGAACCAACAGGAGTTAATCGCCGACTTAATGATGGTTCGCGTCCTTGCGAATCACATGCTGACCGGGCGTCCTTGCCGCCGGCTGTCTTGGCCCCCGCAGCGCCGCGAGCCGCTACGCGACTCGTGCCCGCGGTACTTTCAGCTTCCCTTCCCTGGCTGCCTTCCCTCGGGCGGACCTTTGTTCGACCCGCAGACCGCGGCCGCCGCCAGCACCAGCAGCGGCACCATCGCCGGCTCGCGGTAACGCAGGGAACTCACAAAGACCACATGCAGCATCGTGAAGTAGAGCGCCGGCAGCCAGCACTGCATGCCGGGCCACTGGCTTCCCCACCGCCAGGCTCCCCAGATCCCGAGCGCCAGCGCCGGCAGGTAGGTCGCGGCGACCAGCAGCCGGAGCGGCCAGCTCCGAAAGTCCTGCTCGTTGGGCCAAAGGTTCCAGAGCCGCGCGAACTTGATGCCGGCCAGCTCGATCACGCGCCCCGGATGCTCGCGCGCCCAGCGGAGTGCCGCATCGCGCATCCGCCGATCGAGCCGGTACTCGAAGCCGTCGCGCTCATTGGAGGGGGAGGCACGTTCCTCGCGCTCGAATTGGCTGACGAAGCTCATCTCGCTGCCGCCGGTGGCGCGTGGATTGAGCCCGTCGTACAGGCTGGCGCCAACTTGCAGCGTCGTCGGCACAAAGTGCCCCGTGACGCGCGCGTTGCGAACCCACCAGGGCAACATCCCCAAGACCAACCCGGCCAGCACGCAGCTTCCCAGTTCGAGCTGGCGCATCCGCGCCGGACCCACCAGCAATCCCAGGGCGACGGCCAGCGGCACGAAGAGCAGCCAACTGGGCCGCGCCAACACGGCTCCAGCAGCGAGGATTCCGGCCGCTCCCGCCAACAGCGCCGCGCGAAAACGCGACGACGCTTGCCAGGCGACGACGAGCAGCGCGAACTGCGCGATCATCAGCGGTACGAACAGCGCTTCGCTCAGCACGAAAATCGAGAGTGCGATCGCGCCGGGATAGATGGCCGCCAGCCAGGCCGCGACCTGCCCGATGCGCACCCCGAACAGACGCTTGCCGAGAAAGTAAATGCCAGCCACGGCGCAGGTCCCCAGCAAGGCACCCACGATTCGCGCGGTCAGCACGCTCGCTTCGCCTCCTGCGCCGCGAAAGACGAGTGCCAACACCAGCGGATAGCCGGGCGTGCGGAAGAGGCGCGCGTCGGGCGAGCCAAATTGGTAAGGCTCTCCGGCGGCCAGCGCTTGCCCCAAAGTCCAGTACGAATAGCTATCGGGGAACGCAAACTTTTCCCCCGGCGGGAGCCGCGATTCCCAATAGACGGCGGCCGCGGCGCGCAGCGCGAAAGCGAGCAACAGGATGCCCGCCAACACCTTGGCCGGCGTTAGCGCGGGTCGGTGCGCAGCTTCATCGCGGGAGGAAAATCCACCCATAGGAACGCGAATCCAGATGGACAATTTCACTAACCAATCAACCTGCCGCTGGAGAGCGGCGGAGCATGGTACGTTCGTTCGTCAAAGAGGGTCAAGGCAGAAGCTGACGGGCGGAGCAGGCTGAAACTAGACAAGCTGGGAAAACCAGCCAGATGTTGCGGATTGGTCCGCCGAGCGATGGCTTGCCGTCCGAAATTACGGCCCCGCGATAGTTTACTTCCCAGGTTACCCTTTTATACTCCAACGGCCTTTGCTGGCAGTTTGGGGGGAAACGAGCTGCCGTCGCTGGCGGTTGCCATCTCCCTGGCAGCAGCCGTGGCGCCCCCTCTGCCCTGTTCAACCGCGAACGCACCAAGCGACCATCCCGCGCACCCCGCCGACCACTGAGGAATCCTTGTCGATGAACGCCCGAACGCTCTTCATTGCCAGTTGCGTGGCCCTGGTCACATCGGCCTTCACGTTCGTGATTCGTGGCGACATTTTGCCTGACCTCGAGAAGGCATTTGGACTGTCGGGGACCGATTTGGGCTGGATCGCCGGTGGGGCCTTCTGGGGCATGGCGGCGGCAATGTTGGTCGGAGCGCCGATCTGCGATTTCATTGGCGCCAAGATGGTGATGCTGGCCGCCTTCGTCTGCCATATGATCGGCGTGATCGGCGTCTTGGTTGCCGGCGGCGAGTCGGTCTTCTACATCCTCTTTCTGTCAACGTTCGCCGCGGGCTGCGCCAACGGCCTCGTCGAGATCGCCATCAATCCGTTGGCCGCGACGCTTTATCCGACGCAAAAGACGCACTACCTCAATATCCTTCATGCGTGGTGGCCGGGGGGATTGGTCATCGGCGGCTTGCTGGCCAGCTTCATGGGACGCGGCGTCGACTTCGGCTTCGCCAACTTTGGTGGACTGGGCCTGGATTACAAGGCGCGCATGTCGTTGATCTTCATCCCCGGCATCATTTACCTCCTGATGAGTTTGCCCCAGAAGTTTCCGGCGACAGAGCGCGTGGCGTCCGGCGTCTCGACGGGCACGATGTTCCGGGAAGTCTTCCGCCCGATGTTTCTCCTCTGGGCCTTTTGCATGGTACTCACTGCGGCCAGCGAGTTGGGACCGCAGCAGTGGCAAGAATCGGTGATGCGATCCGCCACCGACGGCAAGGTCTCGGGGACGCTGGTGCTCGTCTACACCAGCGCCATGATGTTCGTCCTGCGGCACTTTGCCGGTCCGATTGCCCATAAGTTTTCGCCGATCGGCATGCTCACCATTTCGGCCGTCCTGGCCGGCGTGGGCTTGTACCTCTTGAGCTTCGCGAACAATGCGGCGACGGCGTTCGGCTATGCCACGGTCTATGGTCTCGGCATCGCTTACTTCTGGCCGACGATGCTCGGCGTCACGGCCGAGCGCTTTCCCAAGGGGGGCGCGTTCCTGCTCGGGCTGATGGGCTGCGTCGGCAACCTGGCCATCGCCCTGGTGCTGCCGGTCATCGGATATCTCTACGACGAGAGCGCCGCGGCCGAGGTCAAGAAACTCCCCGATTACGCCTCGGTCGTCATCACCAACGACCAGCCTTCGTGGCCGCTCAAGCTCGTCGGGATTTCGCAAACGCAGCAGATCGATGCGGCGGCCGTCGCCCAACTCGACGAGGCTGGGAAGAAGGCCATTCTCGAGGCGCAGGCCAAGGGAGCTGCGTCTCCGTTCCGGACGGTCGCCATCCTGCCCGCGATCCTGGTCGTGATCTTCGGCGCGATTGCCATCCGCGACAAACTCGCCGGCGGCTACAAACCCGAGATCCTCATCAGCCGGGAAGAAGAGAACGAGCTCTTTGCCGGCGGCGTGCAGGGGCCGGTGGAGTAGCTCGGTGCTCGCGGCAGAGTCATGCAAGCCCGAGCGCGCCAAGCAGATCCTGCGCACTGTGGATCACTCGGACGATGTGAATGCCATCCGCATCCGGCTGGTAGAGCACGACGTAGCTGTACACAACGAATGCCCGAGTTGTGCTATCCAACTCGGGAAGGTCAGTCCCCAGCAAAGGATGATGGGCGTAGACGTGAGCTTTACTGAGAATCGCTTCCACAACGCGGGCACCTGCCTCAGGGCTTGCCCGCTCGCGTCCGATGAAGACCAGAATCTCTTCCAGATCGCTTTCTGCTGCCGACGTGAGTTGAACGCGCGACATCAGTCGACGATGCCTTCATCTGCCAGTCGAGCTCTGCCACGAGCAACGATTCCTGGCAGATCGACTGGTTTG
>JAEUIK010000398.1 GCA_016793185.1 Planctomycetaceae bacterium
CTACTGAACGGGATCGCCAGCTCCAAGATCAGGTCGGCCGCCGCCGCGACGCCCGATTCGCTCACCGCCACGTCGTCGTGATAGAACTGCAGGATCGGGTCGCGGTTCGACGGTTGGGCGATCAGGAACTCGAAGCCCGCCGGCTCGAAGAAGACCACCCGCACCGTGTCGACCCGGGCCAGCTTCTCCGCGACGGGGCCGCCGCGGGCATCGAGTCGCACCAGCAGCCGCTCGGTATCGAAGCCAAAGAACACGTCCTGCAACAGCCCGTCCCCTGCCATGGTCATCGCTCCGCGACCGCGATCGCAGAGGACATGCCCGGCATTGATCCACTCGAAGTAGGTCCGCCGCCCGTCGACTTTGACGTTCAACAAACCGGTGGGCTCGGTGAAGGCCCGGGCGTGGCGGTGGTTGTGGCTGATCGGGCGGAGGAGTTCCAGGGGAGGCGTGTCCCCCAGCAACGTGTAGACGTTCTGGCAGTGCTTGCGGAAGAGGCGATCGAAGACGGCGTCCTGGCTGCTCGAATGGTCGTCGCCAAACCACCAGAACCAGTCGCTCCCTTCGGCGATGAACATCTCGCGCCAGGCCTCTTGCAACTGCTCGGGCGTCTTCGTGCCCGATTCCTGCGCGGCCATCAGGTGCTGCCGCGTCTGATAGACGAAGTCCCAGGCGCGGTTGCACTCGTGGTGTCCGATCCAGATGCCGAAGTTGTGCTGGATCCAGCTCCCCGGAAACAGGTGGCCGATCTTGTCGGTGGCCGGATGATGGTCGAGATAATCGCAGACGCGCGTCGGGTGGATCTTGGGATGCTTGGAGACGCGCGAATAGAGCTGGCGGAGGAACTCGACGCCGCCGCCGGGGTAGTACTCCCAGCAGTTCTCGCCGTCGAGCACGATGCTCACCAGGGTCGGACGCTGGCCGGCATTGCCAGTCGTCGCGCGCCCGATCGCTTCGACCTTGCTGATAAAATCGTCGACGGCGTGTCCGGCCGCGTAGCGCTGGTAGTGGAAGCCGATCTGATCGCTCATCGCATGATCGCGGAAGATCATCTGCAGCTGGCGACCTTTTTCTTCAACGCGCCAGGGGCGATAGAGCATTTCGGGATTGCGGAGGAAGCCCGCGCCGTCGCGCGAGACCCAGCCGTCGGTGGAGCAGGCGAGGATTTCTTCGTCGGTGGCGATCCATTGAATGCCCGCGTCGGCCGCCATGGGCACGATCGCCTGGGCGACCGAGCCTTCCGAGGGCCACATCCCCCGCGGTTTGCGCCCAAAGACCTGCTCGTGATACTCGACCGCCAGGCGAATGTGCTTCTCCGCGTCCTCGGCATACCCTTCGAGATGCCGGGGCAGATTCACGTCGGGCATGGCCCGGCGCGCCAGTCGCTTGTCGCACAACAACGGCAGGATCGGGTGGTAGAACGGCGTCGTCGTCAGCTCGATCTGGCCACGCTCCTGCAATTCGCGATGCAGCGGAATCACGTCCCCCAGCAACTTCAGCTGCCGCGCGAGCAGCCACTGCTTGTCGTTCTCCGACCAATTCCGTCCGCGGGCGCGAAACTCGGCCAGCTCCTGGTCGTACTCGAACGCCAGCGGGTGGAACCACGTGAGGTTCGACCAGATCTGCAAATCGATCACGTCCTGCTTGCTGAAGCGCTTGGCCGCGCGCAGCGGCGGATCGACGTGCAGACCGCGCTTCTGATACAGCTCGAGATAGCGCGGGTAGGGACGGATCATCTGGTCCGGGTGGACCATGAAGAAGTTGTCGAGCAGGTAAATCCAGTCTTCTTCGGTCAGGCCGTCGGCCGGCAGCCGCGAAACGCGCAAGTGCGTGTCGCAGTGGCCGTGCTCGAGATAGCCCCGAATCTGCACGAGCAGGCTGGGGACGAGATTGATCGTCGCCCGCATCTCCGGAATCTCCTTGAGATGCATGGCCATTCCCCAATAGTCCTTGGTGCCGTGCAGGCGGACCCAAGGCATGGGGTTCTCGCGTCCTACGTCATCCGGGTAGTAGGGCTGGTGCTGGTGCCAGACAAACGCCAACGATACGTCGTGCATAGCGATCCGTCGCTCCAATGCTCGGGGCCGGCCTCAGAGTGAGAGCCGGGCGGGGGTCAATTCGAGTATCGGCCCACGGGGCCGGTTACGTTCGGGAAAGCTCGGGCGCGTGCAGGGCCTCCTCGTAGAGGTCGATGTATTGTCGGGCGCTCCGCGCCCAAGACCAGTCCTGAGTCATGCCCGTTTTCACGATTTTTTGCCAGGTGGCGGGCTCGCGATACGCGGCCAGCGCGCGGTCCAGCGTTTCGCCCAGCGCGGCCGTGCTATAGGTCTGAAAGCTGAACCCATTGGCGGTGCCGGCCGCGAGATTCTCGGCCGTGGCATTCGTAATCGAGTCGGCCAGCCCGCCGGTGGCGCGCACCAGTGGAACCGTTCCGTACCGCAGACTGTAGAGCTGGTTGAGCCCGCACGGCTCGAAGCGACTGGGCATCATGAAGATGTCGGCGCCCGCCTCGATGCGGTGCGCGAGCGCGTCGGAAAACTCGAGCCGCGTGGCCAGCCGGTGCGGAAAGCGCGCGGCCAAAGTCGGCAGCAGTTCGTGGTATTTGGCTTCGCCCGTCCCCAGGATCGCCCATTGCACGTGGTTTGTGGCCAGCGTGTCCTTGAGGAGCTGCGTGATGAGGTCGAGCCCCTTCTGGTCCACCAGCCGGCCGACGAAACCGATCAGCGGCGTGTCGGCTTCCTGCGGCAAGCCCAACTCGGCCTGGAGCGCCTGCTTGCAGACCGGCTTGCCCTGGCGGAAGTTCCCCGCGTCGTACTGCGCGGCCAGATGCTGATCCGTGGCCGGATTCCACTGGCGATAGTCGACCCCGTTGATGATCCCCGTCAAGGCATGCCGCCGCTGGCTGAGCACGCCTTCCAGCCCGCAGCCATGCTCGGGCGTCTGAATCTCTTGCGCATAGCGCGGGCTGACGGTCGTCAGGTAATCCGCGAACACCAGGCCCGTCTTCAACAGGTTGAGATTGCCGAAGAACTCCATCTGTTGCCAGTTGAAGTACTTCCAGTCGAGGCCGGTGAGCAGCATGTCCCAGTGCCAGAAGTTACCCTGGTAGGCCATGTTGTGAATGGTCAGGATCGAGCGAATGTGCTCGTACCGCGGCACGCCGGCGTACTCGAGCTTCAGGTATGCGGGCACGAGCCCCGTTTGCCAGTCGTTGGCATGCACGATGTCGACCGGCAGTTGCAGTTGTTCGATGATCTCAAGCACCGCGCGGCTGAAAAAGACAAACCGCTCGCAGTTGTCGATGTAGTCCTTGCCATCCTGCTGGTACAGACCGGGACGATCGAAGTAGCCCGGCTGATCGATCAGATAGACCGGGACGTCGCTTCCCGGCAAATGGCTGCGGAGCACCGTGCCGGCGACCGTCTTGCGGCCGATCGGAATCGACAATTCGACGCCGGTCGGCTCGATCGACTGGCCCGCCTGGAACGTTTGGCGAAAGGCGGGCATCACGACGGCCACTTCGTGGCCGAGCCGCGCGATCTCGATCGGCAGCGCGCCGCAGACGTCGGCCAATCCCCCCGTCTTCGCGAACGGGACAGCCTCGCTGGTGGCAAGCAGGATGTTCAAGCTCAAGCCTCCTGGCGAAGCGGCCGACCCGAGACGTCGCACCCGCGACGCCGGGATCCCAGAGGGCAATCGGCCGAACCCCCTCTATTGGGGCACTCAATCGAAGGGTCCATCCTCTGCAAGAGTAGCACCGGATGGCCCAGATTCAATGTCGGCTGCACGTTGCGCGGCCCGCGCGAAAAAGATTACCCGCTAGGCCAATCCCGACGTTTCGGCATCATCGGAACGATGCCCCGACCGGGTTGAACCTTTTCCACCCCCCGCGCCACCCAACTGCAACTTCGCCGGGCCGCGGCACGGCGGGTTTTGAGCAGGGCTGCCCCGGTCGGAAACCAGCGATTAAACTGATGCCTGGGCCTGGGTTGCTGATTGTCCTTCAGACGCGGATTATGCCGCGGGTGGTCGAGGTCACGCGGTGAGCCATCTCGACGTCCGGCAGATTACCGACGAATACTTTGCGCGGATCCATCGTGCTGCGCTGGTGATGACGGGAAACCCCTGGGACGCCGACGATCTGGCCCAGGAGACCTTCATGGTCCTGGCTGGCCAGTTCGACCGCTATCAAGGTCGGAGCAGCATCTACACCTGGCTCTATGGAATTCTGTTGAACCTGGAGCGGCGGAAACGCCGCCGCGAGGGGACCTGGCGCCGCAAACTGCGGGTCTTGTGGGGGGGTGACTCGACCCCCAGCGACGCCGCGGCCGTGGCCGAGTCACCGGTCGAGACGGCCGAGTGGCAGCGCAGCCTCTGGGCGCAGGTCGCCCGGTTGCCCGATGGGCAGCGACAGACCCTCATCCTGCGCTTCAGCGAACAGATGAGTTACGAAGAAATCGCCGACGTGCTGGATTGCCCTGTCGGCACCGTGAAATCACGTATGCATCATGCCTTGGCAAATCTCCGCGACCGCCTGCGCGTGCTCGGAGACGACTTCGGCATCGTTTTGAACGAGGAAGCGGGCGAGCTCAGCTCACCCGCGCGACGCAGCCATGCCGTTTGAACCGCGATTGATCGCCGCTGACGACGACGGGCCAGTCCCGCGCTCCGGGGCTGCGCGCCCGGAGACGAGTGTGGCGGCCGACGAGTTCGCCTCGCCCGATCTCGAAATCCTGGCGGCGCAGCTGCGCGACGATGCGGCTTATCTCACGCGGCTCTATCCGGCGCGGCACGACGCAGCGCGCCTGCTCGAGCAGCGCCGCACGAAGCGCTGGCCCGCCCGCGCAGGATGGAGAGTCGCCGCCGCGGCCCTGCTGCTTGCGGGAGCGGGCAGCGCGTTCGCCTGGCTCGAGACACGATCGAGCGCGCTACGGCAGAGCGTCGCGCTGAAATCCGGCGCAGGGCAAACAGGCGCAGCTGCTGGTCCGCAGGCGAGCCCTGTCGCGGCGCTGGATCGAGAGCTGAAATCATTCGCACCGCCGGTCGCGCCCCGCGAGGTTGCGCTGACCGCGACCGCTGACGAAACCCTTCATTTCTCAACTGAGTCGGACATCGCCGATCTCGAGCCAGGGGACTTGCTGCAGGAGCTATCGGCTTCTGAGCAGGAAGCCATGTTTGACCTGCTCGAGACGGAACCCATCGAGTTGGCGAGAGTCTCGCTGTAATTGGCCCGAGGCTCGCTGGAACTGGCGAGTCTCGCGCTGGAATCCGCCGCGGGGAGTATGACCCATGCCAAGTGCTGCGCGCCACGCCGCAGCTCGACTCGTGTGCCCTCGCGGCGCCGCGGTCCGGGGCCCGCTCGCGCGCGTATTGCTGGGGGTGTGCGCGGGGCTGGGAATCGCGCCCCGCCTCGCCGCAGCCGATGATGCTCCTCCCCCTGCCCCGTCGATCGAACAGATCGCCGAGCAGTTATTGACCACCACCGTCACGGTGCGCGGGATGGCGCGGCCCAGCCTGCCGGCCGGAGCGCAGAGTTCCGTCGCGCCGTCGCCAGCGGCCCCGGCCGCGACTTCCCCGGACAAGGGGGCCGCTTCCCCATCCACACCGGCCGACTCGCAGCAACCCGGAGGAGGTCCCGCTGCGCCACGCGCGCCGCTCACCCCGCGGGCCTTCACGACGCAGCGCAATCTGCTGCTCCCGCGCGTGAATCCCCAAATCGCGTCCGCCTTGATCGCCAATCGCGGGACGCAGATTTCCGTCAGCTCGGGCGTTTCTCTCGGCGATGGACTGATCGTGACGTTCTCGAGGCTGAGCTCCGCGGCCCAGTATCGCCTGACTCTGCCCGACGGCGAGCAAGCTCAAGCGACGTTGCTGGTGCAGGACCTCTACTCGGGCCTCTGCCTGCTCAAGACCGACGCCCAGGGTCTCCCCGCGCTGAAGCTGGCGACCAGTACGCCGGCGATCGGCGCCTGGCTGATGACGGCCGCCGCGGCGGGAATCGACCGGCCGCTCGTGTCGCAGGGAATCGTGGGAGGCGTCGAGCGCGTGCCGCGCGGCACCGAGCTGCCACCCTTGCTGCAATGCGATCTTCGCACGACCGAGACCTCGTGCGGCTCGCCGGTCGTCGATCGCGAGGGGAAGCTGGTGGGAATCGTCGCGGCGGTCTCCGAAACGCCCGCCGCCGAGGGGGACGCCCAGGCGGGCTGGACCTTTGTCGTTCCCGCCCGCCATATCGCCCGCCTCCTGGCAGTGCGGCTTGACCAGGAGCTGGTCGTGCTGCAGCGGCAACGTCCCGTGCTGGGGCTGACGCTCGTCCCCGGCGCCGAGCCCGGTACCGTCCGCATCGAACAGGTGGAGCGCGGCGGTTCGGCCGCTGCGGCAGGGATTCGCGCCGGCGATTGGGTCGTCGAGACCGATGGGCGAAAGATTCGCAGCCCCTACCAGGTCATGTCGCTGGTGCAGCGCAAACAGCCGGGAGAGCGCATCGAGTTCGTCATCATGTCGGGAGATGGCCAGGCCCGGCGGGTGGAAGTAACCCTCGCGAGCGCCCTGCCCGAGGCCCGGCCGGCTCCCGCGGCGACGACGCTGGTCGAGCCGAAGTCGGAAACCCGGGTTTCGGCCGATCACCGGCTGGAATTCACCCGCCGCGGGAAGATCGCCGAGCTGGGAGTCGACCTCAAGCGGCAGACTGCCCCGGCAGCCCGCGATCAGCAACAGCTGCTGCTCAACCAGCTCAAGGCGTTCGAGCAGGCCATTTTGCAGCTCCGGGCCCAGCTCAAGCAGCGTGACGAAAAGCTGACCGAGACCGACCAGCGGATCGAGAAGCTGAACGCCGAAATCGAGCGGCTGCGGAGCCAGATGCCCCCGCCGTGACCCCTTCCGCGCCTGACGGCGAGCCAGAGCACCCAGCCCCCGAGCCGGGGACCTCAGGTCCCCAGAGCCGGCGCGGAAGCGACCGGTCGCCGCCGCGGGCCAGCGCCACCCGGCCACTCAGCTCGCCCCGGGCCTGCGGAATGACCCTAGATACCCTTTGCGCAGGGGGGGCTTTTCGCTAACTTGTGGGCTTTCCAAGTTTTGGCTGGCGTCCCTTGACCGCAATCTCGCGGTCCTCCGCACTCGGCACACACACGGAGTACCCATGAATCGCCCGAAGCTCATTCTCGGCCTGCTCGCATTGCTTTGTTTACTGGCTCCGGCTGGCGTGTGGGCCAGTGAAGCGGATCTGGCGATTCCCGATCTCAGCGCCACCAACTTCCATTTGCTCGGCAAGGACGGGCCGGGGATCGATGGTTGGAACTTGATGGCGATCGGCGCGCTGGTCATCACCGGCACGCTGGGGATCAGCCTCTACCTGCGGGCGCAGATCAAGGCGCTGCCGGCGCATAAATCGATGCTCGCCGTGGCCGACATCATTTATCAAACGTGCCAGACGTATTTGATCCAGCAGGGCAAGTTCCTGATGCTGCTGTTCGCCTTGATCGGCGCGGCGATGACCTACTACTTCTTCGAGCTCAAGGAGACCGGGGCGCAGACCGTCTTTCTGGTGCTCGCCTTCTCGATCGTGGGCATGGCCGGCTCATACGCGGTCGCCTGGTACGGCATCCGCGTTAACACCTATGCCAACTGCCGCACCGCCTTCGCCGCCTTGCGAGGCGATCCGTGGGACGTGGTCAACATCCCGCTGCGGGCCGGCATGTCGGTCGGTCTGTTCCTGATTTCGCTCGAGCTGGTGATGATGGTCATCATTCTGCTCTTTGTCCCGCGGAACATCGTGGGTTACTGCTTCCTCGGCTTCGCCATCGGCGAGTCGCTCGGCGCCTCGGCCCTGCGCATCGCCGGCGGTATTTTCACCAAGATCGCCGACATCGGTTCGGACCTGATGAAGATCGTCTTCAAGGTCAAGGAAGACGATCCCCGCAACCCGGGCGTGATCGCCGACTGCACCGGCGACAACGCCGGCGACTCGGTCGGTCCCACGGCCGACGGCTTCGAAACCTACGGCGTGACCGGCGTAGCGTTGATCTCGTTCATTACGCTGGCCATCACCGTCACCAACATCTATAACGCTGTCGAAATCCAGGCCCGCCTGATCGTCTGGATCTTCGCCATGCGGTTCTTGATGGACTTCATGTCGGGCTTGTCGTACTTCATCAACCAGTGGATTTCCGAGAAGCAGTACAAGGGCCTCAAGGAATTCAACTTCGAAACGCCGCTGACGCGCCTGATCTGGATCGCCGCGATCCTCTGCATGAGCACCTCGTTCCTGATGAGCTGGCTCTTGATCGGCGACATCTCGATCAAGGAGGTGGGGCCGGAGATGGCGCCGGCGGTCGTGGCTGCCCAAGAGAAACTGGATGCGGCCGAGAAGGTCTCGCACGAGGTCGATCCGGCCTTGCAGGCGGACTACGATAAGGCCGTGGCCGCCGCGGCCGAAGCCACGACGTCGACCGAGCTCCCCGACCTCTGGTGGCAGCTCGCCCTGATCATCAGTTGCGGCACGCTGGCCGCGGTGTTGATCCCCGAGTTCACCAAGGTCTTTACCAGCTCGCACTCGAAGCACGTGCACGAAATCGTGACGGCCTCGCGCGAGGGTGGCGCATCGCTGACGATCCTCTCCGGTCTGGCCGCGGGTAACTTCAGCGCCTTCTGGAAGGGCATCCTCATCGCCGGGCTGATGGCCGTCGCCTACTTCGTCAGCCTCCAGGGGCTCGACAAGGTCATGGATAGCGGCTCGATCTTCGCCTTCGGCCTCGTGGCCTTCGGCTTCCTCTGCATGGGTCCGGTCAACATCGCCGTCGATAGCTATGGCCCCGTGACCGACAACGCCCAGAGCGTGTTCGAGCTGGCCCAGACCGAGCACATCCCGGGCATCAAGGAGGAGATCAAGCGCGACTTCGGCTTCACCCCCGACTTCGAGGGAGGCAAGCACTACCTCGAGGCCAACGACTCGGCCGGTAACACCTTCAAGGCCACGGCCAAGCCGGTGTTGATCGGAACCGCCGTCGTGGGAGCCACGACGATGATCTTCACGATCATCCTGCTCCTGCAGGAGAAGGGCCTCGCTCAGCTCGAGCTGACCGACGCGCCGGTGCTGTTGGGCTTCATCTGCGGCGGAGCGGTGATCTACTGGTTCTGCGGCGCGTCGATCCAGGCCGTCACGACCGGCGCCTATCGAGCCGTCGAGTTCATCAAGAAAAACATGAATCTCGACAAGACCGAGGCCGATCTCGAAGATTCGATCACGGTCGTCCGCATCTGCACCAAGTACGCGCAGACGGGCATGTGGAACATCTTCATCGCCCTGATGGCCATCACCCTGGCCTTCGCCTTCTTCGATCCGAACTTCTTCGTGGCCTACCTGATCTCGATCGCCGTCTTCGGTCTGTTCCAGGCCATCTTCATGGCCAATGCCGGCCGCGCCTGGGACCACGCCAAGAAGCTGGTCGAAGTCGACTTCAAGGAGAAGAACACCCACGTCCACGAAGCGACGGTCGTCGGCGACACGGTCGGCGATCCGTTCAAGGACACCTCCTCGGTCGCTTTGAACCCGATCATCAAGTTCTCGACGCTGTTCGGCCTGTTGGCCGTCGAAATCGCCGTCCAGATGAAGGAAGCCGCGGCGCCGGGCGACCGCACCACGCTGTACGTCGGCGTGGTGATGTTCATCATCGCCCTGATCTTCGTCTGGCGGTCGTTCTACTCGATGCGGATCCCGCGCGAAGCGACTTCGCACTAAACGGCGCCACTTGCGTCGCAGACTGTAACTCTGAAAAAGCCCAGGGAGTACGCTCCCTGGGTTTTTTTGTTTAGCTGCCCGAGTCGCTCACTTAAGATGCGGACTCACCGCTGCCGCAATGAACATTCCAAAGTGGAGGCAACCCGAGATTCCACAGATTTCGCAGAGATGAGGGCGCGGGACGTACCACCCTGTGTTCTTCGTGCGCGTTCCAAATCTGCGCCATCTGCGAAATCTGCGGCTCCTGCACGGTTACTCCGGTATGCGCGGCCGATGATCCACGGCGACCAACGGGAGCCCGGCAAACCGTAGGCAAAGCTTCGCACCAAGGGCTCATTAGCCGCGCTTCTAGCAATAAACCCGAAGGTTTCGTTCGCCGTGCGTGCACCTCGAAGTTGGTTAATCTTCGTTCTCGCCATTGTCCCGGCCTGGACTGCCAGCTCGGCCGCGCCGCCGAACCTCATCGTCATCCTGGCCGACGACATCGGCTACGGCGACCTTGGCCGCTATGGCGCCACGCAGGTCGCCACGCCCCATCTCGACCGCCTGGCGCGCCAGGGCCTGCGCTTCACCGACGCGCATTCTCCGGCGGCCGTCTGCACCCCTTCGCGCTATGGCCTGCTCACCGGCCGGTATCCCTGGCGGCACCCCCCGGCGTCGCGCATCCTGAGCGGCGTCGCTCCTCTCTGCATCGAGGCCGACCGCGTCACGCTCGCTTCGTTCCTCCAGCAAGCGGGCTACCGGACGGGGGTCGTCGGCAAGTGGCATCTCGGGCTCGGCCGCGGGCCCACCGACTACAACCGCATTGATCGCGGCCCCACGCACGTCGGTTTCGCCCGCTCTTTCATCATTCCCGCGACGGGCGACCGCACCCCCTGCGTGTACGTCGCCAACGAACGCGTCGTCGGCTACGATCCTGCCGATCCGATCCAGGTCAGCTACGATAAGCCGATCGGCCACGAGCCGACCGGCAAAGAGCATCCCGAACTGCTCAAGGTCAAGCCCAGCCACGGCCACGACAACACGATCGTGGCTGGCATCAGCCGCATCGGCTACATGACCGGCGGCCGGCAGGCACGTTGGAACGACGAAACGATGGCCGACGACGTCACAGCCCAAGCCGTCGCGTTTATCGAAGACACGCAGCAGCAGCCTTTCTTCCTCTACCTGGCGACGCACGATATCCATGTCCCGCGCGTGCCGCATCGCCGCTTCGCCGGCAGCAGCCAATGCGGCACGCGGGGCGACGTTATCCAGCAGCTCGATGGCTGCGTCGGAGAGATCCTCGCCGCCCTCGACCGCTTGCACCTTGCCGACGAT
>JAEUIK010000447.1 GCA_016793185.1 Planctomycetaceae bacterium
CGCGGACCTCGGCCGGCGTCGGCGGCAGACCGATCAAGTCGAGCGAGACGCGGCGGATCAGCGTTGCCCGCGCCGCTTCGGGTGCCGGCGCGAGCCCCGCGCGGTCGAGCTCCGCCAGGATGAAGTGGTCGATCGCGCTACGCGGCCAGGCGGAATCGCTGACCGGCGGCGGCTCCGGTTCGCGCACCGGCAAATAGGCCCAATGCCGCTGGTACTCGGCGCCGGCGGCGATCCATTGCCGCAAGGTTGCGATCTGCGCGGGGGTCAGCGCCGCTCCCGCGTCGTGCGGGGGCATCCGCAGCTCGCGATCGGCGCTGGTCACGCGCGCCACCAGCTCGCTGGCCCCGACATCCCCTGGCACGATCGCCTTGTGTCCCGAACCGAGCTCGGCCAGCGCGCCGGTTGCGTCGTCGAGGCGGAGATCTCCCTCTTGCACCGCCGGCCCGTGGCACTTGAAGCAGTGGTTCGAGAGAATCGGGCGGATATCGCGATTGAACTCGAGCCGGGCGTGTCGAGTTTCGGCCGCGCGGGCGCCGTCCGCACATGCCGCGACCCAAGCCAGCGCAGTAAACCCCGCGGCCAGCAAGCGACGCCAGGGCTGGGCTTGTTGTCTGAGCATGGACCCGTCGTCGAAGTCAGCGACCTCGGCTCCCCACTTCCTGCCGGCTATTTGCGTCGGCGCGCTGCGCACCACGCTCCGGCGAGGCCGAGCGCCGCCAGCACGAAGCTCGAGGGCTCGGGCACGACCGTCAGTGTACCACGTCCTCCCACCCCCTCGGCGACATACCCTCCCGGGAAGGTCACGGTCGCCGAGCTGTTGATCGTCCAGGCGACGGGCGTGTTCGGCTTGACGATCCACGAACCGAGCATCCCTTGCCCTTGATAGGCGTTGACGTTGTGGAAGACCGCGCCGGCGAAGGCGCCATCCTGGACGGTGCCGCCGCCGGTCAACGCGGAGTAAAAAAAGAAGTCGAAGCCCGGGTCGCAGCCGCAATCGCAGCCGCCGCCATGGGGGACCGACGAGGGGGATGGCCCGTCGGGCGGATTGATATAGCCCACCGAAGTCGGACCTTCTTCAATGATCCGGATCTTGGGGTTCTCGCCGAGAAAGCTCAACAGCGGCGAGCTGAGAATGAGGGTCACGTCGATGTAGCCCGCCTCGTAAACATTGTCCAAGCCGAAGAGGTTGATCGCGCTGGGATCGAGCGCCAACGAGATCGGGCCGGTCGAGATGAACCCGTCGCCGAACGGCACCGAGATCGGGTTGATCGTGCCGGTGAAGCTCGAGATCTGCATGAGCTTGAGCGAGGGGGATTCGAGCAGCGAGGCCGCGGCCGGTGGCGCGCTGGCAAGCGCCAGCAGGGCCGCGGCGCAACAACCCGCCGCGAGTGCGCGGGTGCGAATAAGGCTTGTCCTGATCATGATGAAGTCCTCAAACAGAGTTGCCTGGTGCAAGCGAATATCAACGGCGCGTCATCAACCGCGGCGGACCGAATCACCCGGCCGACTTGGCGCAGCCGCCCCGCGGGGGACCAGGCGCGCAAGCGAGCGCAAAGCGAACATCACCGAGCTGAGCGCGAGACGACGACGCACAGAGTCGCCGGAGAGAACCGGCGAAAGCGTCTCGAAGAATGACTAACTAGCGACCCCTTGTGGGAATGCCAGCCAGGAGGCGGAAACGAACACCGAGGGACGGGAGGCGGGGGCCCCCAAGCCGATTTACTATCGATCCGCGGAATCAGGGAGTCAAGTTTTTTCCGCGACGGGCGAGTTCCGACGCGAACCGGCCCGATTTCGCGCTGCGAAAGGGGCACGGGAAGCCGCCGCCGGGCCCCTATTTTGCCGGCCCGCTGGCGTCTTCCATCCCCTGGATGTACTGCCGGAGCCGGTCCCGCTCGTCGATCACGTGCCGGAGCTTGAGCATGTTTTCGACCCGCTTGACCAGTTCGAGCTTGTTGACCGGCTTGCTCAGGAAGTCGTCGGTTCCGGCGTTCACCGCCCGCTCGATGTCCCCCAGTTCATTGAGCGCCGTGACCATCAGGATCATGATCTGCGACGTCTGGGGATCCCCCTTGAGCTGCTTGCAGACCTCGAAGCCGCTCAGCTTGGGCATCATCACGTCGAGCAGGATCAGGTCGGGCTTGAAGGTAGTGACCTTGTCGAGCGTGTCGCGCCCGTCGACCGCCACGCCAATCTCGCAATCGACGTCGCTGAGGTACACCTCCAGCAATTCGACATTGGTCGGGTTGTCGTCGGCGATCAGGATGCGGCTCTTGGTGGGGGTCGTCATGACGAATTCAACTTGCGGAAGGAGAGACTTGGCCCGGAGTGGAACAGCGGCGGCGCGGGGTTCAGTTCGCCGCCCCGCTCTCGGCCCGCGTGAGGACGGCCGCCGGCACGGGGAATAGCTCGCACAGCTCGCGCACCTCGCCCCGCACGCGCTCCGACATTCCCCGGTCGTCGGGGGACTTGAAGATCGCGAGCATCCACTGGCCGATTCGGCGCATCTCGTCGGCCCCCATTCCGCGCGTCGTCAGCGCGGGGGTGCCGATGCGAATGCCCGACGGGTCCATCGGCTTGCGCTCGTCGTAGGGAATCAGGTTTTTGTTGACGGTGATGCCCGCGCGTCCCAGGGCCGCTTCGGCCGGCGTGCCGCTCAGCCCCAGCGGGGTGACATCGCAGAGGAGCAGATGATTGTCGGTGCCGCCGCTCGAGAGGCGAATGCCGCCGGCCAGCAGCACTTCGGCCAGCGCTTGCGCGTTGTCGATCACCTGACGGGCATATTGCTTGAACTCCGGACGGAGGGCCTCGCCAAAGCAGATCGCCTTGGCGGCCACCACGTGCATCAGCGGCCCCCCCTGCAGCCCGGGGAAGACGCTCCGGTCGATGTCCTTGGCGTACTCGGCCTTGCACATCGTCACGCCGGCGCGGGGCCCGCGGAGCGTCTTATGCGTCGTGGTGGTGACGAAATCCGCCACCGGGACCGGGTTATTGTGGTACCCGCCCGCCACCAAGCCGGCGTAATGCGCCATGTCGACGAATAATTTGGCGCCCACGTCGCGGGAGATGTCGGCGAACTTGTCGTGCGGGATCTCGCGCGGATAGGCGCTGGCCCCCGCTACGATCAGCTTCGGCCGATGTTCTTTGGCCAGCCGGGCCACCTGGTCGAAGTCGATCCGCTGCGTGTCGCGCGTCACCCCGTAGCTGATGAAGTTGTAGAGCTTGCCCGAGATGTTGAGCTTCATCCCGTGCGTGAGGTGCCCGCCATGCGCCAGGTCGAGGCCCAAAACGGTGTCGCCGGGCACGAGCGCCGTCAGATAGACGGCCATATTGGCCTGGCTGCCCGAGTGGGGCTGGACGTTGACGTGCTCGGCGCCGAAGAGTCGCTTGAGCCGGTCGCGGGCCAGATCCTCGACGACGTCGACGCACTCGCACCCGCCGTAGTAGCGCTTGCCGGGGTAGCCTTCGGCATACTTGTTGGTCAGCACGCTGCCGGCCGCCTGCATGATCGCCGGACTGACATAGTTCTCGCTGGCGATCATTTCCAGGCCGTCTTCCTGGCGCTCGATCTCGCCGGCAATCGCCGACCAGACTTCCGGGTCTTCTTTTTCGATCAAGTTCATCGTCGAGTCGCCTTTGCGAAGAGAGAATCGGCCAGCCAGGGCCGCGGCCGGAGTAGCCGTATTCTGAAAGTCCTGGGGGAAACCGTCAATTGGCCCGCGCCCCGGCCGAAGTCGGCGCCGCAGCGCTCGCGGACTTGATTTCGACCTGCAACTCCCCCTGGTTTTCGGCCAACTCCGCGGGCGAATCGTTGACCTTGAGGAAGAGGGTGCCCGCCTGGGCGGGCGTGAGTGCCCCCCCCAATCCCACCGGGATCGCGTCCCCCCAGGGAGGACTCTTGGCGGCAGCCTTGGCCGCGGGCACGACGACCGCCAGCAGCTCGCCCAGCGGCCGGCCCCGATAGTAGCGCAGCGTGACGCCCCCCGGTTCGCACCACCAGACCTGCGGGTCTTGATGAACCACGTAGCGTCCCGCGGCGCGCAGCTCGTAAGTCTTTCCCTTCTCGAGTGCGACGCCGGTGTTCTGCCAACCGCGATCGGCCTGAATGGTCACTTTCTTCCCCGCGGCTGGCAGCCGCTTGCCCGGCTGCCAGTCGAGCTGAGTGCGCGCGAAGTCGTAGCCATACTCGATGTCATGCAGGAAGAGGCCGAACTCGGCAGAGAGCTGTGCCCAGTCGTCGTCCAGCAGCGACTCGAGACGGCGGTTGAAATCGGGCGCGCGGACGAGCTTGGCCGCCTGCCGGAAGCGATCGCGCGCCCGCGGATGCCCGTCGAGAAAGGCCGCCGCCCCCCAGGCCCAGGCGTACCCGAGTCGATCGGTCAATTCGCGCGGGCTGGTGGGGAGCAGCCGCTCGAGGCGGAGATCCTCCCCGGCCGCATTGGCATCTTCGATGAGCTTGATCCGGCCCCAATAGGGAACTTCGTCGCGATCCCGGGGAAAGTACTTCAGTTCCAGACGGTCGTCGGCCAGCCGGTGCGTCGCCAGCAGCTCGGCAATCCCCTCCATGTACCAGGTGGGACCGCAGGTCCCCAGGCGCGTGAACATGAACGCATGGGCCCCCTCGTGCAGCAGCAAGTGGCGGCGGTAATAATCGCTCGGCTGCTCGTTGAGCCAGAAGTGATCCCCCAGCGTGTAGCCATGCTGAAACGCCGGCACTTCCGGCGGCAGCAAGCCCGTCGCCTTGAAGCGCTCCGGGGCGCGCATCAGGCAGGCGGTCGCGTGCCAGGGAGGCACCTGTTCCTCGGGCACGCGAAAGTACTGGCACCATTGCGGGTAGGCCTGGTCGAACAGCGCCGGCAACTGGTCGACCGCCGGGATCGACGGCAGGTCGGTGTAGAGCGTCAGCCGCTCGCTTTCGAGACGTCGGATGCCGGCTCGCGCAAGCGCTTCGTCGCTGAGATCCTCGACCCCTTGCGCAGCGGCCAGACTGGGCAGCAACGCCGCCAGGAGCAGCAGTCTCCCGAAAACTCGCGTGCTTGATTTCGCGCCCATGCCCATCGTCGCGACCCAGACTTCGCGGCACACAACCGATATATTGAGTGTACCTCACAGGCCCCGCTCGACCGAGACTCGCCCCCGCGACTCCCCCTATGGACGCCCGTTTGCAGCAAGTCGAAGTCCTTACCTTTGATTGCTACGGCACCCTGATCGACTGGGAAGCGGGGCTCCGCAACGAACTGGCCGACTTGCGGGCCCGCCATGGAGTCGCGGCCAGCGTCGACGAGTTGCTCCGGCGGTGGGAAGCAATTCAATTCCGCCTGATTCAGGGACCCTATCGCCGGTATCGCGAGATCCTCCGCGAGAGCCTGGTCGAGACCTTCGCCGCGCAGGGCGTCGCGCTGTCCGCGACCGAGGCTGAGCGCCTGGGAGACACGATCGGGAGCTGGCCCCCCTTCCCCGACACGAGCGCCGCGCTCGGCCGTCTCGGTGCGCGTTATCAACTGGCGATTCTCTCCAACATCGATGATGCGATTCTCGCAGCCAGCGTGGCCCAGTTGGGAGTCTCGTTTGCCGAGCTCATCACGGCCGAACAAGTCGGCAGCTACAAGCCCAACCCGGCTCACTTTCGCGAAGCGCTCCGCCGCTTCGACCGGCCGGCCGGCCGCTTCCTGCACTGTGCCTTCGGCTTCAAGTACGACCAGTCGCCGGCGCTGGCGAGGGGGATGCAAACTGTCTGGGTCAAGCGCCCCGGCTGGATTCGCGACGACGAGGCGACGCCCACCTTCGAGGTCGATTCGCTGGCGGCGCTGGCCGAGCTGCTCGAAGCCTGAGCGCTGACTCGGCGGGACGGCGAAGGCGGTTGCCCTGCAGGCCTTTTTCCGTTCTCGCTGGACTGCCCAGCATCCGTCGCACGGGGTATGCTGGCAGCCGTCTTCGTCCTCACGGCTCCGCCGGTGGACGTGCGCACTTCCCTCTGAGGCGGGTTCCGCAGTCATGCCGCTTGAATCCTCGCTCCCTGCCGACACCCGGTTCCCCTCTTCCTTCTGGCGGCGGACCACCTCGACCGCCTGGCGCGTGGTCGCCAGTCTCGCGCTGTTGGCGGGGATCTGGACGATCCTCCAGTTGGTGCGCGCCGCGCAACAGGGTGGCGTTGCGGAGATTCTCCCCACGGCCCTGGTCGTGTATCTGGCCGGACTGGGCTATCTCGCCTTGACCGCCGCGATCGCCTCGCGCTGCGATCGAGCGATCCGGGCGGGCAGCGCGACGCCCGGCCTGCTGTGGGTGGGGATCGCTCACCTGCTCGTCGTTGCCGCGGCACTGGGCGTCGCCAGTCGCGGTGTCTTCGCCCGCGGTCTGCTCGTGGGATTGGGGACGGCGCTGATCGCCTGGGGAGTCGTGGCAATCCTGGCAGTCGCGGTGCAGTTGATCAGCCTGGCGACGCGCAGCCAGCGTCTGACGGGCGCGGGTCCGGCGGCGCGCTTCGGCGGCGCACTGGCGGTGGCATGCCTGGGATGCGTGGCGCTGCTGGGAATCGGCCTGGCGTATCTCGAAAGCCGGCCGCTCCCGAACCTCCCCGTCAAGCCGCATCTCCCTACCGGGCTCGAAGCGGGGGGAACGCCGGACCGCGAGGGAACCTCGGCCACGCATGGCGAAACCGCGCCTCAGGTGCGCGACTCGTAGCGCGAACCGCTCAGAGCGCGCGACGCACGCGCCGACGCGGCCGGCCATCGCGCCCCAACGGCGGCGGACGCTTCGGCGCCGCCGGCGACTGCTCGGCGCCGTCGGCGGATTCAGCCGCCGGGGCCGCCTCGGGCTTGTCGACCGGGCGCTTCTGCTCGAAGCCTTCCATCTCGGCGCGCTGCAGGAGCCGGTTGATCCGGATCTCGATCTTTGTGAGCTCGTTCCCTTCTTCGGGCGTCACAAAGCTGAAGGCGACTCCCTCGCGTCCCATCCGGCCGGTGCGGCCGACGCGGTGAACGTAATCGTCGCAGAATGACGGAAGATCGTAGTTGACGATGTGCGAGATGCTGCTGACGTCGATCCCGCGCCCGACGACGTCGGTCGCCACCAGGCAGGTCACCTTGCCGCTGCGAAAATCGGCCATCACGCGGTCGCGGGCGCTCTGCTGCAGATCGCCGTGGATGCAGGCGACGCCTTGCAGCTTGCGGCTCAGATTCTGGAACACGCGCTCGGTTCCGCGCTTGGTCCGGCAGAACACGATCGCTTGCTTGGGTTGCTCGCGCTTCAGCAGCTTGAGCAGCAGCTCGAATTTTCGCTCGGGATCGACCGTGAAATAGTACTGGTCGATCGTATCGACCGAGATCTCGCTGGGCGAAAAGTTCAGCGTCTCGTGATCGCGCATGTAGCGCGCCGCCAGCCGGGCGACCGGCGGGGGGAGCGTCGCGCTCAAGAGCAGCGTCTGCCGCTCGCGCGGCACTTTGCGGAGGATCTTTTCGATGTCGGGGCGGAAGCCGATGTCGAGCATTCGGTCGGCCTCGTCGAGCACCGCCATCTTGAGGTTCTCGAAGTTCAGCGTCCCGCGCCCCATGTGATCGAGCACGCGCCCCGGCGTGCCGACGACGATGTCGGCTCCGCGCTTGAGCTTTTCGATCTGCTGCCGAATCGGCTTGCCGCCGTAGACGGCCACCACGTGCACCTTGCGCCCCAGCGCCAGCTTCGTCGCCTCGTCGCGGACCTGCACCGCCAGCTCGCGCGTCGGCACCATCACCAGGGCCTGCGCGCCGTGCGCGTCGCGCCGCG
>JAEUIK010000798.1 GCA_016793185.1 Planctomycetaceae bacterium
GCTCGGGAGTCCTGGCATAAAACGCCGGCGCATAGATTAGCGAAGAGCCCACGCCCAGCGCGCCCTCCTCCATGGCCTGACGGACCAGGGCGCGCATCTGGTCGAGTTCCTGCGGTTGCGGAGCGCGATCCTCGTAGCCCAAGACGTGAATCCGCATGGTCGTGGCACCGACAAACGACGCCAGGTTGGGGGCAACGCCCCGCGCAACCAGATGCTCGAGGTATTCCGCCAGCGTCGTCCATTCGACGGCAAATTTGATGTCTCCCTGCGTGTCGCGGATGTCCTGCTTCATCCGCTCGCTCCAGGGCCCCATCGACCACCCCTCTCCAAAGACTTCGAGTGTGACTCCCTGGCGAATGTCGCTCTGCGATTTGGGATCGGCCAGAAGCGATTCGGTGGCCCAGCTCAGTACGTTGATGAAGCCCGGCGCCACGGCCAGCCCCTGGAGTTGCAGCTCGGACTTGCCTGTCTTGCCCCCCAGGTCGCCGATGGCGACGATCCGGTCCCCGTCAATGGCGACGTCTCCGCGGTAGGGCTCGGCGCCGGAGCCATCGCAGATCAGTCCCCCCCGCAGGATCAGGTCGAACTCTGCGGCTGGGGCGGTCGGACAATCACAAAACGCCAACCCGCCGAGCAGCGCGGTTACCACCATGAAGAGCGCGGCGAGTCCTTGACGCGGCTTCTCTCGATCAACGCTAGCCACTGCCGCCTCCGAGAAATGGTGCTTTCGCCAGTTTTTTGACTGCGGCATGATAACATGGTTTCTTGTCCGCCGCGAAACCTGAGAACTGCACGAGGGTTCAATCTCCTATGGCCGCCTGGACTCGCGTCGCTGCTACGATCCTTGCGAATTGCGGGCTCGTGTGCGCAGTGGTCGCTGCTGATCCTCAGCCCACAGCTCAAGTGCCGGCAGGCGGGGTGGAATCGCTCGCGCCATTTCGCGATCTGGTCGGCGCGTGGCGCGGCGTTGGCCAGCCACAGCGGGGCTCGACGCGCGGCGCCTGGGTCGAAAAAGGCCAGTGGGAGTGGAAGTTCGCCGACGGCCATGCAACGCTCGTGTTTCGCTCACCCGAGGGCAAGGTGATTCGCGATGCGGAACTGCGTCCCGCCACGGCGGCGGGAGTCTTCGACTTGATCGTGCAGCCTCCGCCGCCGACTCCCAAGTCCGAGACTCCGCAACCCCGTACCACCTACACCGGAAAAGCGGATGCCGACGGGCGCCTCGTCGTCACTGCCAGCGACCCACCCGCCGACCTCCCGGCGCGCATCACGCTGGGGCTCGTAGCCAATGGCGACCGCCTGATCATGCTGCTCGAGCGGAAGGCCCCGGCGGGCGAACGATTCAGCCGGCTGGCCGAAGTCGGATTTACCCGCGAAGGGAGCCAGTTCGGCAAAGGTACCACGCAGCCCGAGTGCGTCGTCACCGGGGGACACGCCTCCATCGCGGTCGAGCACGAGGGCAAGACCTACTACGTATGCTGCGGCGGCTGCCGGGATCTCTTCAACGAGGATCCCGCCCAGGTGCTGGCGGACTATCGGGAGCGCAAAGCGGCCGAGAAGCAAGACGCGAAACCGTGACCAGGGCCAGGCGCAACCCGCGGAGTCACGCTCTGAACCTCGCTTAGCCCAGCAGCTCGTGAACCACGCGCCCGCGCGAGAGGGGCATCGGCCGGTTCAAGCGATCGCGCAGCTCGGTCTGCGGATCGATCCCCATCTGGTGCCACATCGTGGCCAATAGATCGGCGGGCGAAACCGCCTGGCTGGCGACATAGGCCCCGCGCGGATCGCTGGCCCCATAGACTTGTCCGCCGCGCACCCCGCCCCCGGCGAGCACGGTGGAGTAGGCATGCGGCCAGTGATCGCGTCCGGCATCTTTGTTGATGAGTGGCGTGCGGCCGAACTCGCCGGTGTTGACCACGAGCGTCTCGTCGAGCATCCCCCGCTCAGCCAGATCTCCCACCAGGGCGCTATAGGCCCGATCCAGGCCGGGGATCAACTCGCGATAGCGGCCGATCAGACCGCCGTGGGTGTCCCATTCCTGGTTGAACGCATTGTAGGCGACGAACTGCACGCCCGCCTCGACGAGCCTTCGTGCCAGCAGGAGCGACTGACCGATTTTGGTCATCCCGTAGCGCTCGCGCGCCGGTTGCGGCTCGCGGCTCAAGTCGAGCGCCTCACGGACGCGCGGATCGATCAGCAGTTCGTAGGCGCTCTGGCTGAGGCGATCGTGCGTCACGATCGACTGATCCTCGAGTCGACGGGTCGCGCGCTCGAGTTCGCCCAAGAGCGACCAGCGCGATTGCATGCGCTCCAGTCCGAACCCATCGGGGAGCGAGAGCGACAGCGGCTTGAAGTCAGCCTGTTGGGGCTCGCCCGAGATCAAGAACGGGTCGCGCACGCCCCCCAGGAAGCCGCCATATTGGCCGGGCATGCGATTCGAGGGGCCGGGAATGCTCAGCCAGGTCGGCAGCGAAACGCTGGCCGGGACGCGCGTCGGCTGCCGCTCCAGGTAGTTCAGCACGGCGCCCGGACCGGGAAAATCGTCGGCGTGAGCCTCGCGATCCTGGTCGGGCTGGTCCTCGGAGCCAGTCAGGGTGATGTACGTGCCGGCGATATGGTTGGCGAATCGGTGTTCCACGGAGCGCACCACAGCCAGGTGGTTCGCCACCTGCGCTGTGAGCGGCAACAGCTCGCCGAGCCGCAGCCCCGGCACGGTAGTGTCGATCGACTGGAACGGCCCGCGGATCTCAGCCGGCGCCTCGGGCTTCAGGTCCCAGAGGTCGAGATGACTGGGGCCCCCTTGTAAGAGAATGAAGATGCACTTGGCGGGGCGGCGCGACGCGTTGCCGGCATCCCCCACGGCAGGGCTCGCCCCCGGCGCATCGCCCGCTTGCAAGGGGCTCGGACAGCCCGTCCCTCGAACCGCGGCGCCCAGCACACTCAATGCGCCGATGCGGAGTATCTCGCGGCGCGGGAGATGATCGGCACTCGGCGGCATCCAAGCGTCTCGGCGGGCCAAGGGAACATCGCAACAGTCGCAGGCAGGCTCTCGATCACGATAGCAACTGGCCGCCGCGGCGACAACGCATTTGCCCCGGTGCGATCCTCGCGAATCCCCGATCCACAGCTCGCCGTTCACTCAGGGTTCGAGGCTTTCCGGCATTGCGACATTTTCGGATTCGGTCAGAATTGCGGCATGCGACAAATCG
>JAEUIK010000489.1 GCA_016793185.1 Planctomycetaceae bacterium
CGTGCCCGCCTGCCCGGTGCCGATCAGCCCCAGGAGATCGCCCACCTGCAAACGACAGGGAAGCCCGTCGCCGAGCTTCTCCGCGAGTATGGGGAGACGCCGGCGAACGAGCGCAACGCGGTGCATCGGGCCCTGGGGGCCGACGCGGTGGCGCATCTCTTCGGGCTGCGCGCCGGCGAATCGGCCAACCTGCTCGAACTGGCCCGGGAAGCACGCCAACAGGTGCCTGACCGGCCGAAACTGGCGGCGGAACTGGAACTCGGCGGCTGGCGGAGGGCCGCCGCGCGACCGGATCGCCTGTCGCGCGAGGCGCTCGAGGCAGCGCGCGATGGCCTGATTCGCCTCGACCATTTCGACGAGGCCCAATCGCTGGTCCAGCGGTGGCTCCGGGCACGGCGCGAGCGGCTCCCTGCCGACGAGGCCGAAGACCGTATTCAATTGGCCGAGGAGCATTTGCAGTTGGCCAACGATCGCGTCCAGGCGGCCGAGCTTTACCGCGAAGCCTGGGGGCTAGTCCCTGACTTTCGCGAAGCGGCAGCCGGCCTGCGGCAACTCGGCTACGAACTGGTGGGGGGCCAATGGCGCGAGGCCAGCGAGATTGGCAGCCCGGCGGACGAGGGGGAGAGCTTCCTTCGCCCCGGGGTCAGCGAGTCGGACGTCGTGCGGCGGCTGCGTCGCCCCGACCGACTGACGCGCACCGCCACTCGGCGCGGGATCATCGAGCAGTGGAACTACGCGGGTCCCCCGGCGCTGGTCATATATCTGCGCCGCGATGTGGCGGGGGGGAGCGCGGTGGTCACGCAGGTCACGCACGGGGACTGACGCCTCCCTCGAGCGGACCCGACGCCTACCGGAGTGAGGCCATTCGCGGGTTTTGGGCCGGCGGCCGCGAACCCCACGCCCCGTCGTCCGGTCGTGCTGGCAGACTCGGTCCCTGCCAGCAGGCCTCATTGGGACGAATCGGCAAGAATCGCTGCATCAGGCTGACGGTTTTGACGATTATCCCATAGCGTAAAACGACTCAAACTTTGCCGGCCCTACCGAGGGTCGGCCGGACCCCGGCCGCGGGGCGACGCGCAAGTGTCCGCCCTGGGGCTTGGAATCGGGCCGACGGCAGGGTGTCGGTGGAAGCGGGTCGCCGCTCGCAACTGTTTAGGGATTCGTCACTTGCTGCGCCCATTCGCGCCCGCTGGAAAGCGGTTCCGAATGCGCGCATTTTAGCGACCTCTTTGATTTGGCCTGCGTACTATAGTTTGGTCACGCCGGGATGGGAGTGAGGCAAAACTCCTCACCGACGGTCCGATTGGAACAGGGTTGTTACAGAGGCACCGGAGAAGAGTTCGAGGCCGGCTCGGCTGAAGGGGGACGCCTTCTGTGCAGCCTGGATCGGACGAAGGGGAACGTTGTCATGGCTCGGAAAGACGCAATTCTGCAGATGCGGCAGAACCTGGTGAAGCGGCGCGATGCCCTGCGCAAGGCGCTGGCCGGCGACCTCAGTTCGCTCAAGGAACTGAGCAACCAGAGCTCGGGCGACATGGTCGATGCCGCCTTGGACTCGGCCCAGGACGAAATCAACTCGCAGCTGGCCGAAGTGGAAAGCCGCGAGTTGGCCCTGATCGAAAAAGCCCTCGAGCGGATGCACGCCGGATTTTACGGCGTCTGCGAGATGTGCAACGGCAAGATCGGCGTGCCCCGTTTGACCGCCCTCCCCTACGCCACGCTCTGCATTGACTGCCAGCGCGAGGTCGAGCGCGAGGGGGCCAACAGCATGCATGACGCCGATTGGGGTCGGGTCATCGACAGCAGCCAGGGCGATAACGACCTGACGATCAACGAGATCGAAATGGACGTTTAACCCGTCCTGCGACCGGTGCGGCAGCGGTCGTTTGGAACACGTCTGCGAATCCGGCAGCGCGGAAGCCGATAAGCACTTTCGCGCCGCCGGAAAATCGCTTAGCCTGGGGCGAGCGAGTCCCCGGCGGGGCGCGCCAATTTAGTTCCGCGCCCGGCCGCCGCTCGACCTCGATCGCCGGGACGACCCGGCGGCGAACGGTTGGCGGGGCCTGGCATCTGGCTGGTAGCCCGAAAGCGAGCCATGGCGGTGAGGATGTTTCCGCGCATGAGCGCCCTGCCCTGTGTTCTGTCTGCGTGTCGCCGGCC
>JAEUIK010000519.1 GCA_016793185.1 Planctomycetaceae bacterium
GAAGGCTTCAAGCCGCGGGCAAGATTCCTGGCCCGCGTCGCCGTGGGTGATGATCCGACGCTGCAACTGGCCGGCGTCATTCCCGCCACGCAAAAGGCGCTGGCCAAGGCAGGCCTCAAGATCTCGGACATCGACTGGTTCGAGATCAACGAGGCCTTCGCGACAGTCGTCCTCGGTTGGGCTCGCGAGCTCAAGCCCGACATGGCTAAGGTCAACCCGTGGGGGGGCGCGATCGCGCACGGGCATCCGCTGGGAGCCACCGGCGCCGGCCTGATGGCCAAGATGCTTACGGGTCTCGAGGCCACCGGCGGCCGGCTCGGCCTGCAAACCATGTGCATCGGCCACGGCATGGCCACGGCGACGATCATCGAACGGATCTAGTCCCCGCGCGGATCGAGGGGCGCGCCGGCGAGTGCGTTGCAAGGCTGCGGCCGTGCCGATCTTTCCCCTCTCCCCGGAGTACCGAGGAGAGGGGACGACGGTGGGGGGGCGCGATTACAATCGACGGGGCCGACGACGCGCACTTTGCCGCCGGCGCCTCTTGCGAGAATCGAGCCATGCTGCCCGCTGCGAACGTCAACCACCTCAAACGCAAGCTCGCCGCCGGGCAGCCGGTCAATGGGCTGTGGGTCACGCTCGAATCGGCGACGGTCAGCGAGATCGCCGTCATGCTCGGGCTCGACTTTGTCGTCATCGACACGGAGCACGGCGCCCTCGATTTCGGCGATGTGCTCAACCATCTGCGGGCAATCGGCGACTCGACCACTACGCCGCTCGTGCGGATCCCGAAGATCGACCAGGGAATCATCAAGCGCGTGCTCGATCTCGGCGCCGCGGGGATCATCGTCCCGCAAGTGAATAGCGCCGCCGAAGTGGCCGAGGCCGTGCGATTGGCAAAGTACCCGCCTTGGGGCATCCGCGGCGTCGGCGGCGAACGCGCCACGCGGTGGGGAACCGCCATCGCCGAGTACACTGACACAGCGAACGACGAGACGTTGGTGATTCCGCTGCTGGAAACCGTCGCCGCAGGACAGGCGCTCGACGCGATCCTCGATGTCAAAGGGGTCGACGCGATCTGGTTCGGCCCCGCCGATTACTCGGCCTCAGCGGGCTACCTCGGCCAATGGGAAGGACCGGGCGTCGCCGAACAACTGCTCGGCTTGAGCGGACGCATCCGCGCCCGCGGGCTGGCCTGCGGCATCATGGGAACCGATTTCGACGATGCGAAGAAGCGTCGCGAACAGGGCTTTCAGATGATCGGCATCGGCTTCGATGCCGGTTTACTCGTGCGCGTGATCAACCAAGGCCTGGCACACCTGGCACCCTAGACTCCAGGGTAGTTATCATAGACCGACCATTGCTCAGGAACTCGCTCTCGGGTTGAGTGCCACTGCTAGCTCGTCTAGCAGTGCCTGCTGGCCGTTCGCACTGCGGGGCAAGCCCGCAGTGGCACCCGGCGAGTTTTTCGAGACGGCCTTGAGGTAACGATGGACGGCTGCTGGTGGCTAATCGGATTCTTCGCACTTACTCTCACTGGCGCCGCCGTTCGGCTTTTCCGGAAGCCTGTCACCCTGGGGCCGATCGTTTTTTTGGTGTATTCGATACTTGGAATCACCCTGGTCGGGCTCTACATGTTCGGGATGTCGAAACTGCAATTAGGGACCGGCGGATAGGCCATCGCCGCAGCCGTAAGTCCCCATCCCCCTTCCCCACCTTGTCCCCCGTCCCCGTGGTTGCTAATCTAATGGCTTCCGCCGGGCTGGTGTGGCTCGGGGCGAATACTTTCTTTAGCGGCAACGATTTAAGGCCGCCGGCCAGACGACGGAGATCGGTGTGGGAACCAAGAAGACGGGAAAAGGACGACGCAAGATCGGTCGTAAGAAGCGCCGCATGCGTTCGAGAATCCGCCACCGCAAGGGCTAGTGCCCTGGCGCGAAATTCTTGGTGTCCGCAGTTCTTGCAGATCGGATCGCAGAACCTGGTCACGCGCGCGAAGAGTCCGGCGCAGGGACCGCCGCGTTGAGCGACCTGCCGCCAGCCGCTCAGCCCGCCTTGCGCAGCTCGCGATCGACCGGCGCCGCCTCGCTGATCTTGATCGTGGCCGACGGGGGAGTCCGTCGCTCGGGCACGAATCCCCGCGTCCCCCCTTGGAAGAATTCCAGGAAATGGGCCGCCGCCCCCGTCGCAAATTGCTCGGCGAGCCGCTCGAGCACTTCCGTCCAGCGGAGTCCGCTGCGGTAGATCACCCGGTAGGCCGCCTTGAGTTCGGCCACCTGGTCGGGTGTGAAGCCATTGCGCCGGAGGCCAATCAGGTTCAGGCCGACGACCAGGCTGCTGGCGCCGTCGATCGTCACGTACGGGGGGATATCGCGGCTGATGTGCGCCTGTCCCCCCACCATGGCAAACTGGCCCACCCGGCAGAACTGGTGCACCGCGACCGCGCCCGACACGAAGACTCGATCGCCGGTCGTCACATGGCCGGCCAGCATCACGTTGTTGGCGAAAACCGAGTTGTTGCCGATGTGGCAGTCGTGCGCGATGTGCGCATTGACCATCAACAGGTTGTGGTCGCCGACGGTGGTTGCCTGGCCTTCGTGGAGAGCGCGGTGCAGTGTGGCGTTCTCGCGAATCGTGTTATGCGCGCCGATCACGAGCCGCCCCAGTCGCTCGGGAACTTTCAGGCATTGCGGGAATCCCCCCAGCACGGCCGCTTCGTGAATCCGGTTGTGGGGCCCCAGCGTAGTGCCCGACTTGATGCAGGCGCGGGCGTCGATCTGACATCCATCTCCGATCACGACGTCTTCTTCAATCACGCAAAACGGGCCGACTTCGACATCGCGGCCGAGCTCGGCCTTGTGACTGACGTACGCCAAGGGGTGGATGCTCACCGGGGTCACCTCGCTGGGATCGATCAGGGCTCGCCGCCGAAAGGGGCTGGGTGAATTCGCCTGGCGCCTGCCGGAGGGAGCCTGAGCGGTGCGGGCCGCGAGAGTCCCAGGGGCACGGCGTCTGCTGATGTTATCGGTTCTGCCGCCGGTGCCAGTTCAACCTCAGATAACGGCTTTGACGATCCGAGCAATTCTGCCCCTTTTGCCGCGCTTGCCACAAAACCACCAACGCGGCCGCTCCCGCTCGATTCCCGCGGGGCCGGAGCTCAATTTGCCCACCCGGGCCGGGGCGGCGACCACCG
>JAEUIK010000526.1 GCA_016793185.1 Planctomycetaceae bacterium
AGGTTGATGAAGGCCTGAACCAGAATCGTCGCCGCCAGGATCCGCAAGATCTCGCCCGCCGGCAGCCAGGCCTCGCCCCCCACGACAGCGATCGCCTCGGGCGCGACGATCATCAATCCCACGCCGACGGGCAACAACAACAGCGCCGCGAGGCGATTGAACGCAAACACCAACGACGTCCGCGCGGCCACATCGGGCCCCGCCCGGGCGAGTCCCGCCAGCGCCACGCCCGACAGCGGCGTTGTCAGCAGGAACACCGGCTTCATCGTCCAATTGAAGGCCTGCGTATAGAAGCCGACCAGCGCGGGAAAGCGGTCGCCGACCAGCCAGCCCAGCAGGAGCTTGTCGCCGTACTGCACGAGATAGAGCACCAGGCTGCTCAGCGCGAACAACCCGCCGAACCGCACGAAGCGGCTGGCCCCGACGAAAGAGGGCCTTCCCTGCGGCCAACCGCCGGCGCGGGCGCAGAGGAGGATCAACACCAGCAGCTCCGCATACATCTGCCCGACTAGCGCCGCGACTCCATCCCCGCGCCAGGCGAGCAGAAGAGCGACCGTGCCACCCATCAGCATCGCCACGATCCGATAGTACGAGAGCTGTCGGAATTGCAGCCGTCGCTCGAGGACGGCCTGCTGCTGGACCGCCAGGGCGCCGGCCAGGCTGGTCGCCGCCAACACCCACAGCAGCCGCTGCAACTCCACGACGTCGTACGCCCGAGCGATCAGCGGCGCCGCCAGGACCGTGACGACGGTGGTCGCCAGTCCGGCCGCGAGGTTCAGCCAGAAGATCGCGCCGAGTTGTTCCCGCGTGAGGTCGGCTTGCCCCACCGTCGCGACGTGCAATCCCGCCGAGGCGAAGAGCCGGAGAAACATCAGGATCGGGACGGCCAGTCCGAACAGTCCGAACTCGGCGGGCGAAACGAATCGATAGAGCAGCGCCAGGATCGCGAGCTGTGCAAGCTGGCCGACGACCTGCGTGGCGAGCGTGGCGAAGGCGCCGCCGCGCACGGCCGCCTTGAGCTGCTCGCCGCCGAGATCAGCCGCGCCCCCACCGGGCTCGTGCGCAGCATTGCCCGATCGATCGCCACCAACACGCATCATGCGGCTAGCTTAGCTCACGCCCGGAATTCAAACAGCACGAGGTCGCCCACCCGAGCACATTCCGCGGGTCATGGTCGACCGTCAGCCCGATCCGAGCTGGGGATTTCAGGCCCCCGGAGCCAACACGCGCGGCAACGTCGAATGCGATTCGGCTCCCCGGGCCTAAAGATCCGAGCCGGGGGCCTCAGGCCCCCGGAGCCGAACGCATGGCGATGTCGATAAAGATTCAGGCCCCCGGAGCCGACATGCAGGACGACGTCGAATGCGATTCAACTCCCCGGGCCCGGGGCTCGGTAAAGAAGTTTTGAACCGCGATCGTGCGCTGTTACTCCACGACCGGCAGGATGATCGCCGACGGATGTGCGGCGTCGTGGTAGATCGTGTTCTTGGCCACCCGCGGCGGCAGCTTCTCCTGTCCCGGCGGGTCGCCCGTGTTCGGGTTCACTTCGAAGCGCGGGTGATTGCTCGAAGTGATATGCACCGCGATCCGGTGCCCCGCCTCGAACGTGTTGGCCGTTCCGCCGAGCTCGATCGTCATCCGCGTCGGCTTGCCGGGGGTCATCATCTGCACCTGCTCGGGATGATGTCCGGCACGATAGCGCGTCCGCAGCGGCTGGTCGAGCAGCAGGGCTTCGTAGCCGTCGGGGTAGACGTCGACCAGCTTGACGACGAAGTCGGTGTCCAGTCCGTCGGTGGCGGCCACCAGGTCGAGCGCCACGCGGCCGGCGATCGTGACGTCTTTTTCGAGGACCGGCGTCATGAAGCGCAAGTAGTCGGGGCGCTCGCCGATCTCGCGCTGGTCGAGCGGACCGAGCGGAATGGTGAGGTTCGCGCCGCCGACGGTCTTGACCGGGTTCTTGGGATCGAATTCGTACGAGGTCGACGAGTCGCTCACGGTCGGCCCGCTGGTCGAAAGCCCGTGGTCGGCGTGCAAGTAGTATTTGGTCGCCTGCGACGGGATCGGCCAGTTGTCGGCGGTCCGCCAGCCGTTCTTCTTCGAGAAGGCCTTCTTCCGCGCCGAGGCCATCTGGTAGTACTTCACGGCCGGCTCTTTGTGAATGCCGTTGTCGATCCCCTTGAGATGGTGATCGAACCAGGGGATCTCGTCGGCCATGGCATTGAGGATTCCGCCTCCCCCTTCGTACTTGAGCTCCCCCTTGAGGGCGCCGTGGCCGAAGGGTCCCATCATCAACTTTTGCAGACCCCGGGCTCCCTCGGCGCCGTGGTTGTGCAGGAAGCTGAAATTCCCCTGCGTGCCGACCGAGAAGATGTCGTACCAGCCGCCGACGTGATAGATCGGGATCTTGATCTGGTCGCGGAAGAGATAGATATCCTGCTCTTTTTCGAGCTTCGGATCGGCCAGGCCGGCGCGGCGCGCGGGAATCTGATCGGCCACCCCCTGCCCCTTGAGCCAGCCGGTGGTGTCGGCCTCTTTGAACACGCCGCCGATGAACGTCGCTTCGGTCCAGAAGCTCTCCGGCGCGACGATCACGTAGGCGCACTTGAGAGCCTCGGGCTGAGCGATGGCCGCCAGCAGCGAAGTGATGCCCATGGCCGAGGCTCCGGACATGCCGACCTTGCCATTGCACCACGGTTGCTGGGCGATCCAGGTGACGGTGTCGAAGCCATCCTCGCGATCGTTCTCGAAGGTTGTGTACTTGCCTTCCGACTTGAACTTGCCGCGGCAGTCCTGCACGACGTAGACGTAGCCGGCCGCCGGATAGCGCGTGCTCCCCAAGGCTGAGAGCTCGCCATCCTTGCCGTAGGGGGTGCGCGTCAACACCACGGGGAACGGACCTTCCCCCTTGGGCACGTAGATGCTCGTCGCCAGTTTGACCCCGTCACGCATCGGCACCATCGTTTCGGTGGCGCCCGACGGCGGCTTGGCCGCGGCCGGCAATGCTGCTGCCGCGACAACCATCGACCAGACGACGACCAACAGCGCAAAGCGGGCGAAGCGACGAGGAGGGGCCATGGCGGAGACCTTTTGCGGAGGATGGATCCGAAGCGGAGGGCCGAGCGCCAGCCCGGCGCGATCGTGTCGTGATGGATGGGTTACTTCGACTGGATGCCGCGCAACTGCATGTGCTCGACCAGCACCCGGCGGTACTCGTCGATTTCGACGTCGCGCTCCGAACAGGGGAGGAAGAGCGTGCCGTCGCTGGTGAAGTTATCGTCCCACTCCATGACCTCCTCGTCGGTCCAGGCGGGATCGTACTCGGCCAGCCGTTCGTCGGACTGGCGGCTGAAGTAGCTGCGCAGATTGACGTCGGTCTCGTCCTTGCGGACGGTGGCGGGCAGGACTTCGTAATTCACATTGGCGTCGGTCATGGGAACCTCGCGGGGTGCGGGGAGAATATCCACGGAAAGTCTTGATCGCGGGAGCGCCCCCCCATCTTAAAAGCCCCTCGGCGCGACGCAAGCTTTTGCCGCTCCGAGTGAAATGGGTCAAACCGGGGGGCCGCGCCGGCTGGTATTCAATACAGCTACCCGGGGCCGGAGGTTTCGTCCCAATATTGGAGTTTGCGGGGCGAATGGGCTATTATCCGTGGTAACCCCCTATCCTCTTCCGCAGCCGGCGATTCCCGGGGCTCCTGCCCCAACGGGATCCGGGGCCCTGCAAGGCGCTCCTCGCGGCTGGATAACTGAAGGTGCGATCATGCGAAAACTGCTGGCACTTGGCCTGGCGACTCTGGTCACGGCATTGGGGATCCTCCCCTTGGCCCACGCCGCCGAAGCATCCCGCCTGGGACGCCAAATCGACGATTTCAGCCTCAAGAGCCACTTCGGCAAGGAATACGCCCTGCACGACTTCGCCAATCGCGACGTCGTGGTGGTCGCCTTCCTGGGAGCCGAATGCCCGCTGGCCAAGCTGTACGCCCCCCGGCTCGCGGAGATTGCCGGCAAGTTCGGCGACAAGGTCGGCTTCGTCGGCATCGACTCGAACCAGCAGGACTCGATCCAGGAGATCGCCTCCTTCGCCCAGCGCCACAAGATCGAGTTCCCGATCCTCAAGGATCCAGGCAACAAGGTCGCCGACGCCTTTGCCGCTGTCCGCACGCCGGAGGTCTTCGTCCTCGATAACGACCGCAACGTGCGTTACTGGGGGCGGATCGACGATCAATACGGGTTTGCCGACGGGCTCGGCTACCAGCGCCCCGCCCCGTCGCGCCACGACCTGACCGAGGCCATCGAAGAGCTGCTGGCCGGCAAGCCGGTGAGCGTCGCCGAAACCAACGCCCTCGGCTGTTTGATCGGCCGTGTGCAGCCGGTGAACAACGACTCCGAAGTGACCTACAGCAACCAG
This sequence comes from Planctomycetaceae bacterium, assembly GCA_016793185.1. Lineage (GTDB taxonomy): Bacteria > Planctomycetota > Planctomycetia > Pirellulales > JAEUIK01 > JAEUIK01. The sequence continues at coordinate 4,408 of JAEUIK010000526.1, forward strand.
ATCGCCCGGATCTTTCA
>JAEUIK010000551.1 GCA_016793185.1 Planctomycetaceae bacterium
CGCCGGCCACGAACCGCGGCGCTTCGTCATCCCGCCGGGCGTGCGGCATCTCGCCTGGAACCTCTTCGCCGACACGGCCGCGAATAGTCCCGACGACATCTTCCCGGGCCTCGACGGTCCCGCCCCCCCGGCCGACGGCGCCGTGCTGCTCCATAGCCGGTCGCTGGTCTGCTACGTCGCTCCGCCGACGCACGCGGCGAAGTCCGACAAGTCGTAGTAGGTCAGGGCTCGCCCTGACAGCAACGAGTCAGGGCGAGCCCTGACCTACTGCCTTCGAAACGTTCGGCAACACGCCATTCGAGCCGGGGGCCTCAGGCCCCCGGAGCCGCCGCGTCAACGGCACGCTGAGTGTTGCGACTTCATTTTGAAAGTGCAGTCCACCGGCAGTTGGGCTCCCCGTTCCTGAGGTCCGGGGCTCGAAAAGCGAGCGCGCCCGAGTCGGAACTTACAGCCGGCAGTTCGAGATCTGCGTCTCGAGGATCGCCGAGGCTCCCAGGGCTTCGAGCCGCTCCATGATGTTGATTACTTCCCCTCGGCGGACCATCACGCGGACGGCGCACCAATCGGGATCTTCCAGCGAGCTGACCGTCGGCGAATTGAAGCCCGGCGTGATCTCTTCGGCTTTGGAGAGCTTCGAGCGCGGAACGTTGTACTCGAGCAGCGAATAACTGCGGGCGATCACCACCCCTTCGATGCGGCGGACGATGCGATCGGCCAGCTCGGGATGCCGCGGGTCGCGGTTCTGGATCAGGACCGTTTCGTACGAGTCGATATCGGCCAGGATCCGCAAGCGGTTGGCTGCCAGGGTGCTGCCCGTTTCGATCAGATCGACGATCGCGTCGGCCACGCCCAGGGCGATCATGATCTCGACCGAGCCGGTCAGTTCGACCACGTGGGCGTCGACGCCGTGCTTTTTCAGGAATCCGCGCGTGACGTGCGGAAAACTGGTGGCGATCCGTTTGCCTTCGAGATCCTCCGGACGCGAGACACCGTGATCCTCCGGCACGCAGACGGCCAGCCGGCAATTGCCGACGCCGAGGGCCAGCCGCGTGGCGACCTGGGCGCCGCTTTCGGCCACGAGGTCGCTGCCGGTGATTCCCAGGTCGATCGCCTCTTCGGCGCAGAGCACGGGAATATCCTCGGTGCGGAGGAAGGTGATGTCGATCGGCATCTCGCGGCAGCGCGCGAAGAGACTCCGCTCCTGCCGGCGAAAGCTCAGCCCGGCTTCCTTCAAGAGCTCGCCGGTAATGTCTGCCAGGCGTCCCTTGCTAGGCACGCCGATCCTCAAGTTCATTTCGTGGAATCCGAAGGTGGAGTGTTGACGGCGCGCGCGGCTTTTTCGGCCAGGCCCGAGATGCCGAAGCGGCGGGCCAACTCGGCTTCGACCGCCTCCCATTCGACGTCGCGCCAGGCGAGCAACACCTGCAGGTGATAGATCAGGTCCGCCGCCTCGCGGGTGGTATGCTCCATTCCGTCCAGGCCCGGCTCGCCGGCGGCCTCGATCACCTCGGCCGCCTCCTCGGAGATCTTGGCGGCGATTTTCGGCAGCCCAGCGTCAAGCAGTTTGGTCGTGTACGAATCGGCCGGGCGAGTCCGCTTGCGCTCGGCCAGGAGCTGGCTCAGTTGGCGGAGGATCGACTCGGGGGGGGCCATTTCGGGACTCGTGCTCACGATGAAGGCAAAGATCCAAGCCAGCGCAAAAGGTTCGGGCAATTTAGGCCTTTTGGCCCCCGCTGGCAATGACGGCCCACACGGCTCAGAATGGCGGAATGACGCGCTGCGAGCACGATTCGAGCCCCCCGTTCGCCGGTTGCTGGTTTCTCACCGGCCCGACCGCCAGCGGCAAGACAGCCGTGGGGCTCGAGCTGGCCCAGCGCCTCGAGGCCGAGATCATCTCGGTCGACTCGATGGCGCTGTATCGAGGACTCGACATCGGTACGGCCAAGCCGACGGCCGCCGAGCAGGCCCGCGTGCGCCATCATTTGCTCGACGTTTGCGATCCCCATGAGGAATCGAGTGTCGCGCAGTACCTCGAACTGGCAACCCGCGCGGTCGAAGAGATCCGCCAGCGCGGCCAGCGGGTGCTGTTCGTAGGGGGGAGCCCGCTCTATCTGAAGGCGCTGCTCCTGGGGCTGTTCGACGGACCGCCGGCCGACTGGGAGTTGCGGCAGGAGTTGCAGGACTGGGCCGCTACGACCGGCCCCGACGCGCTGCATGCGCGCGTCGCCGTCGTCGACCCGCAAGCCGCCGCGCGACTGCACCCGCGCGACACCCGCCGGCTGGTGCGGGCATTGGAAGTGTATGAGCTGACCGGCCGCCCCATCAGCCATTGGCAAACGCAGTTTGACGATTCACCCGGACCGCTGGCCGGGCAGGCTTTTGCGCTCAGTTGGCCGCGTGCGCAGCTCTATGCCCGGATCGAGCAGCGCGTGGATGCCATGTTCGCGGCGGGCCTGGTCGCCGAGACCGAACGCGTCCTGAGTGCCGGCCGGCCTCTCAGCCGGACCGCCCGGCAGGCGGTCGGCTATCGCGAAGTGCTGGCACATCTCGAACAGGGTACCTCGCTCGACGAAACGATCGCGCTGGTCAAGACCAAGACGCGGCAGTTCGCCAAGCGGCAACTCACCTGGTTTCGCAGCCTGAAGATGCTGCGCAACATGCCGCTGACGGCGGACCAGAGCCCGGCGGAAATCGCCCGGGCGATCCACCAGGCGGGTGCTGCCACCGAGGCTGCTAGCTGAGCCGCGCGTGGCGGGAAAGTCGCGCTAGGCCGAATCGGGCGCGGCCGATACACTACGCCCCCCTGTGGAATCGCGCAGACCGGGTCAGGCTTCCGCAGGGTTCGCTCGGACCATCACCACGAGTCGGCTTCTGCGTGCTCCATGCTGGCAGTGCGTTGTCGGATGCTGTTGTTCGCGTTCGCCGTTACCCTGTCGGCGATGCCGGCCCGCGCGCAGGAGGAGCTCGACTACGAGACGCTCCCCGCTCCCGCCGACGTTCCCCGGCAACTCCCCGACACGATCATCGTCGAGCCGACTCCGTTCGGCAGCGCTGCGGGGGAGTTTGACCCCGCGACGGGCTTGCCGGTTCCCCAGGCGAATTCGCGGATGATCTGGGGGCTCCCGAATCCCTTCGACGGACCCGAAGGGGGCTTCGAGTTTGGCGCTTGCCCCCCGACCGAATACCCCGGTTACGATCCCCCCTGGAGCTGGCAAGTCGCCCCCGATGGGTTGATCTATCGCTCCTACCTGGCGGGCCCGCGCGAGCCGCGTCTGGCCGCGGTGTGGAACTACGACACAGCGGCGCGGCGGTGGGTGATCGACGGCACGGTCGGCGGCCGCGTCGGATTGCTCCGCTTCGGCAACGAGGATCCCTTGCGGCCGCAGGGCTTTCAGCTCGATGCCGAGGGAGCCGCCTTTCCGCGGATGGATCTCCAAACCGAAAGCTGGGACATGGAAACGGCCGACTTCCGCTGGGGCCTGCCGTTGACCTATGGACGGGGCCCGTGGGAATTCAAGTTCGCGTACTACCACCTCAGCTCGCACCTGGGGGACGAGTACATCGTCCGCAACATCAACACGTTCAATCGCATCAACTACGTCCGCGACGCCCTGGTGCTGGGGGCCGCCTACCGAGTGCGCGAAGCATTGCGGCTGTACGGCGAAGTCGGTTACTCGTTCCACGCCGACGGCGGCGCCAAACCCTGGGAGTTTCAGTTTGGCGCCGAGTACAGCCAACTCGCCCCCACGGGGCTGCGCGGGTCTCCGTTTTTCGCGATCAATGGCTGGCTCCGCCAGGAAGTCAATTTCGGCGGCACGCTCACCGCCCAGGCGGGCTGGCAGTGGCGCGGCTACGGCAGCGGGCACGTCCTGCGCTTCGGCGGGCAGTACTTCGTCGGCAAGAGCGTGGCCTTCGAATTCTTCGAGACCTACGAGCAGATGCTCGGCATCGGCCTCTGGTACGACTTCTAGTGCGCTGCAACCAGTGGGCCAGGCGTGCCGGCGGCGCGCCGCTAGAGGCCGGCGGCCGACTCTGCTAGATTCGGCGATCTATGTCGAGTCCGCTGGCGCACCACCGTAAATTCCTCGCCGAGTTCCGCCGGAACTTCCACACCACCGGGGCCATCCTTCCCAGCGGACGCTACCTCGCCCGGGCACTGACCCGGCAGCTTGCCGATCTGCCGGCGCCGCGGCGCATCCTGGAAGCGGGCCCCGGCACCGGCCCAGTCACGGCCGAGCTCCTGCGGCAGCTGGGCCCCGAGGACCGCGTCGACCTGGTGGAGTGGAATCCAGCATTCGTCGAACTACTCCAGGAGCGATTCGCGCGCGACCCTCGCTTTGTGCCGCACGCCGCGCGCTGCCGAGTCATCCACGAACGGGTCGAAGCGCTTGACGGCGGCGGCCAGTACGACCTGATCGTGTCGGGGCTGCCGCTCAACAACTTTGCGGTCCCGGTCGTGGCCGAGATCTTGCAGGCGTTTCGCCGCCTGCTCCGCCCGGGGGGACGGCTGTCTTTTTTCGAGTACGCCGCCATTCGCCGCGCCAAGGCCCTGGTCAGCGGGTCCGAGCAGCGTGCCCGGCTGCAGGGCGTTGCGCGCGAGCTCGACGGGTTTCTCGCGGCGACGGCCGCGCGGCGCGAGCTGGTATGGCGCAACGTCCCGCCCGCCTGGGTCCACCACGTGTTGCTTCCGGGGGGAGCCTGAGGGGTGCGGCAAAGAAGTTGCCCGGCCCCGTGAGCCCGCCTATACTTGCTCGATAGTTAAGTCCGCCACCAATGGGGGCTTGCGCGTTCCGGCCCGAACGGCGCCGAGGTGCGCGGCGACCGGGGCGACGGATTTTCGCAGCCTGGCACGAGGGAGGTGGCCTGATGATGCGTCGCGGACACGTGGCCTGCCTAGTTCTGCTGGCCGGACTGGCCAGCGGCTGGCTCCTTCCCGCCTGGGGCGCCGACAAGTCTCCGAACGAAGCCTCCCCCGCCCCGGAGACCACCGCCGAATCCACCGGCGGCAAGTCCGAAAAGCCTCAGCGCTTGTCGCGCGACGAGGACTACGAGCTCTTCTCGGTGCTTGTCGATACGCTTGACCAGGTCGAGCGAAATTACGTCAAGGACATCAGCCGTCGCGAACTGGTCGAAGCGGCGATCCAGGGAGTCCTGTCGAAGCTCGATCCATACTCGAACTACATCAGCCCCGGCGATCTGACCAAGTTCCGCACGAGCGTGGAGAGCCAGTTCGGCGGCATCGGCATCCAGATTCGCACCGACGACCAGGGGTTGCAGGTCGTGACGCCGCTGGTCGGGACCCCCGCCTATCGAGCGGGCTTGCAAGCCGGAGATCGCATCCTCGAGATCAACGGCCAATCGACGTCGGGCCTGTCGACCGAGAAGGCGGTCGAGCAGCTCAAGGGCGAAGTCGGGTCGGAAGTCACGCTCAAGGTGCAGCCCGTCGACAAGAGTGAGCCGCGCGTCGTCAAGGTAGCGCGCGAGGTGGTCCATATCGAGACCGTGCTGGGCGACACCCGCAAGAACGACGACCACTGGGACTTCTTCCTCGATCGCGAGAAGAAGATCGGCTACATCCGCGTGACCTCCTTCAGCCGCGACACGGCGGGGGATATTCGCGACGCCCTGAGCGAGCTGAAGAACCAGGGGCTCCAGGGTCTGATTCTCGATCTGCGGTTCAACCCCGGGGGACTGCTGACCTCGGCCATCGAAGTGAGCGACCTGTTCATTCCGTCGGGGCGGATCGTCAGCACCGAAGGGCGGAATAGCGAACCGCGCGTGTGGGAAGCGCACGCCCCCGGCACGTTCGAAGGCTTTCCGATGGCGGTGCTCGTCAACCGGTACAGCGCCAGCGCCAGCGAGATCGTGGCCGCCTGCCTGCAGGACCACCAGCGGGCGATCGTCGTCGGCGAGCGGACCTGGGGTAAGGGGAGCGTGCAGAACGTGATCGAGATGGAAGGGGGCAAGAGCGCGCTCAAGCTCACGACCGCCGGTTATAAGCGTCCCAACGGCAAGAACATCCACCGCTTTCCCGACGCGACCGAGAAGGATGAGTGGGGCGTTTCCCCCAACGACGGCTACGAAGCCAAGCTCTCCAACGGCGAATTGCGCGAGCTGGTCGAGGTCCGGCACGACCGCGATATCGTCAAGGCGAAACGGGCGAATCTGATCGCGGCCGCGATCGCCGGCGGCGGCGACACCCCGCCCCGGGAGAGTGACGACGCCCGCGCCGCGACTGGGGACAAAACCGAAACGCCCGCCGCGCCCCCCGAGGCCAAACCCGAGGAACCGACGGACGCAAAGCCAGCGGCCACCAAGCCGGCGGAACCTCCGCCGGCCGAAGCGACGAAGCCCGCCGGCGATTCGCCCGCTGGAGACGCCGCAGCAGAGGTGCCGGCCGGCAATTCCAATTCCTTTGTCGATCGCCAACTGAAAATGGCCGTCGACTATATCGCCGGCGAGATTGCCAAGGCCAAGTAGCCGTTGGCCGTCGGTGACGCTGCCGGGGCCGGGACGGCGCCGGTGCGCCGAGCGCTCATCAGGTCTTCTCATCCGGGCAGGGATCGCTCATGATCGGCGCTGACTCGCCCCAGGGTGCTGATTCGCCGCTCCGGCTGGCGGAGTTCCCGGTTCCTGCCTTCCACCTGATTGGATCGTCATGCGACTCCTGACGCTCGAGACCACGTGCGACGAAACGGCGGCGGCCGTGATCGACGAGCGGCGCCGCGTGCTCGGGGCGGTCGTCGCCTCGCAGGAAACGCTGCACGCGCGCTACGGGGGCGTGGTGCCCGAAATCGCCTCGCGGGCCCACGTCGAGCGGATCCTGCCGGTCATCGACGAGGCGCTCCGCCGCGCCAGCCTGAAGATCCATCAGATCGAGGCCGTGGCCGTGGCGACCTCGCCCGGCCTGGCCGGTTCGCTCCTGGTCGGCCTCGCGGCGGCCAAGGCTTTGGCCGTCGGGCTGCGGGTGCCGCTGGTGGCGGTGAACCACGTGCAGGCCCACTTATACGCCTGCCAGCTGGCCGATGGTCCTGGGGTCTTTCCGGCGGTGGGACTGGTCGTCAGCGGCGGTCACACGAATCTGTACGAATGCCAGAGCCCGTTGGAGTTCAAGCTGCTGGGGAGCACGATCGACGATGCCGCGGGCGAGGCTTTCGACAAGGTGGCGAGCCTGCTCGGGCTGGAATACCCCGGCGGTCCCCCGATCGAGCGGGCGGCCCGGCGCGGGCGGCGCGATGCCCATCCCCTGCCCCGCGCGTTCTTTCGCGAGGACGAGCGGCTCGAGTTCAGCTTTTCGGGTCTGAAGACCGCCGTGCGCTATCGGATCGCACCCGCGGGCACGCGTCTCGAAGATGCTGCGCCGCTTTCTGAGTCGGCGGTGGCCGATCTGGCAGCGAGCTTTCAGGAGGCGGTCGTCGACGTGCTGGTCGATAAGTGCCGCGCGGCGTTGGCGCGGTGCGGGTTGCGGTCGCTCTGCGTGGGAGGGGGAGTGGCCGTCAACGGGCGTCTCCGCGAACGGCTGCAAGAATTCGCGGCGCAGCAGGACGTCGACCTGCATCTCGCGCCGCCGGCGCTCTGCACCGACAACGCGGTGATGGGAGCGATCGCGCTCGAGCGCCTCGAAGCGGGCCTGGTCGAGAATCTCGACCTCGACGTGCTTCCCGGGCTGGAGCGCGGCTGAACCTTTACCGGCGCCCTCTCCGCAGGTCCCGCCGTGACGGCAGCGCTGCCGGATCGGGCGAGCGCCGGTAGGTAGCCCGGCGCGCCGAGCCTACGCGTCCGCTGAAGTGCGCACGATTCGTATGGATGCGACCGCGGTGTGGGAAGCTAGGTACCGAAGCCGCCCAGCCCCCCACCACCAGCACCGCCGAGGCCGCCGCCGGCGCCGCCGCCAACGCCACCCGTGGCGCCGTTGCTGGTGCCCGACGCTCCAGTTGACGTGCTGAAGGTGTTGACCTCGGTCACGCCGGAGAAGAGCGGAACACCGCTGAACCGGACGAAGCGCCGGTCGGCCGAAATCACCGCCTGCGCGAAGAGGTTGGTACCCGACGGCAAGACGGTAATGACCGGCTGGAAACCGACGGCGTTGCGGGCAAAGGGAACGCCGTTCACGGCCGCCATCTGGGCCCGCGACAGGGCGAGCTGTCCCGCGGCCGAACCATCGGCCATCGAGTTGAGCTGTTGATTGAGAATCTCGCGGCGGACGGCCAACTGCTGCGCGGCGGCCGTGGCCACCTGGTGTTGCGCGAGCGATTCGACGCGCCGGCCATCCTTGAGATCGAACGTCACGATCGCCGGTTCATCCCCGAGCGGGATGTGCTTCTGGATGTGCTCGGTCCCCTTCTGACCGCCGTGGTGCAGGTAGAGGTCGACCGTCACCTTGCCGGCGACGGGCTTACCCCAGACGCGGCGAATGAGCACGCGGTACTTGCCGTCGAATCCCTGGGGACAGACGTACGACTCGAGCAGGGCCTTGCCCGCTTCGTTTTTCAGGCTGGGGAACGCATCGCCGAGCAGCGCGCCCCCCGAGGTGGTGCGCGGTTGCTGCGCCGAGCAGATCGTGCCAGCGGGCTCTTCGACCGAGATATCGATATCGGCGTCGCCGCTCCAGGAGACCTGCGCCACGACGTCGCGTTCGACGGCGCGGGCGATCTCGGTCTCGAAGCGTTTCGCATCCTCCGCGCGGTTCTCGCCGCGGAGCTGCTCGAGGTGCGCCGTGGCGACGCGGTGGGCGGTTTGCCAGGTGTCGAGCTTATCGTCGGGCCAGGCCTGCGCCAGAATGCCCACCGTGGCCCATTCGATGCCACTGGGGTCGTTGAGCTTTTGCGCGAGCTTCAGCCCCAACAGGTAGGGCTCGGGCTGAGTCGGCACGAGCTTCGAGACCTGCCGGAACAACTGCAGCGCCCGAGCTTCGTAGCCCGACCGCCCCAGGTAGTTGGCCAGATACATGATGTCGAGCGGGTCCTGGGTG
>JAEUIK010000565.1 GCA_016793185.1 Planctomycetaceae bacterium
AACCGATCCCCGCGGTCCACGGCGGGCCGGTGCGCCTGGTTGTGCCCGGCTATTACGGCACGATGTTCGTCAAATGGCTCGGCCGGCTGCGGTTCGAGGCCGAAGAGACGTCGAACCACCACCAGGTCCGCCGCTATCGTACGCCGCGCGAGCCGATTCCGCCCGGGAGCGAGTTCGAGTACGGGCGCGAGAATAGCGATCCCAACTGGCGAATGCGGATCAAGTCGGTGATCTTTGCGCCGCTCGAAGGGCAGGCCTTACCGGCGGGCCCGATCGAGGCCGACGGCGTTGCCTTCAACGACGGCGCCGCCGCGATCGACGCGGTGCTGCTCTCGACCGACGGCGGTCGCCACTGGCACTCGGCCGAAGTCGAAGCGCCGGATGGTCCGTACGGGTGGTATCGCTGGCAGGCCAAGCTCGAACTGCCGCGCGGGAAGCACGAGATCATCGCCCGGGCGGTCGATGCGTTGGGACGCTCGCAGCCGCTCGACGGCGCAGTGCAGTGGAATCCGGCGGGCTACGGTTTCAGCGCGGCCGACCGGGTGCAGATCGAAGTGAGTTGAGACGGTCGCCGCGCGAAACGCCCTGCCCGAGTCGGGCCAGGTCCCCAACTCCGCTCCGTAGGTCAGGGCTCGCCCTGACAACTCTCCTACGGCTTGGCTGCCGTGCGCGGCGTGGCGATCGGCACCACGTTGGTCCGGAGATCGAGCGCGTCCTCGCTCGAGGCGGGATCGAGCGAGCCGTGTTCGGCAAAGTGCTGCAACAGCCGGCCGATTTTCTTGCCGGCATCGGGCTCGGGCGCGACCTCGCGGCCGAGGGCGTGTCCCCAGGGGATTTCGGTGCCGGCCTGCGTGACCAGATGGTAGGTGAACTCGTCCTGCTGTTGTCCGCCGTTGGCTTGTGCCGACGGGACGATCGCCTTGAGCTTCCACTTCTCCCAATTGTCGGCCAGGGTGCCGGCGATCGAGGCGGCGCCCACCACGCGCGGATCGTCCCAGCGCGAGCCGACCGGCCCCAACGGGGGCGACGTGATGCCGACCAACAGCGGGTACTTTCGCGGCTCGGCCGAAGTGAAGTCGGTGGTCGGCAGCAAGATCGCGGCGTGGTCGAGCGGATAATAGCCGGCCGGCAGCTCGACCATGCAGACGGGACGCCGATAGGACAGGTCGATCACGATCTCGGCCGGGAATCGCGGTTCGACGCGGTTCACCCGTTCGACCCAGGGGTGCAGGCCTAGCGCCCGGGCGATGCGCGCCGACAGTTCGGGATCCAAGAGCGACAGCGGCTCGTCGAGGCTGGCGTCGCGCAACGCTTGGGTCTTGATGTCGCGGCGAATCCAGGGAGGCGTCTCGGGCAGATGAATTTGATCGTAAGTGATCTGGTACTGCGGCTGCTGCCGCACGTCGTCGCGCACCTGCCGCCACAAGAGGGCAAGCGCTCCGGCCGTGATCGCCAGCGCGACGAGCGGCAAGACAAACCACCGGCCCGGCCCGCCGAGGAAGCGGAGGGTCGGCCCCAGCGAAAAGCTGGAATCGGCGGTCGGTTTCTTTTTCGCAGCCGTTTTGCTCATGCCGCCATCTCCGTCGCCAAAGCCGTGTGAATCATGTGTTCGCAAAGTTCCGCCAGGCTCAACCCCGCAGCGCGCGCCGCCATGGGCAACAGGCTGTGATCGGTCATGCCGGGGGTCGTGTTGACCTCCAGCACCCACGGCTGCAGATCGTCATCGAGCCGGAGGTCGACCCGACAGGCGCCGGCGGTCTCGAGGGCGGCCGTCGCCGCGACTGCCGCGGCCGTGATCCGTTCGGTCAAGCGGCGCGGCAGGTGCTGATCGAGGCGGTACCGCGTGCTCGGAAGCTCGTACTTGGCGTCGTAGTCGAAAAACTCGCGGTCGTGCACGATCTCGATGACGGGCAACGGCTCGCGATCGATCACGCCGACCGTGAACTCGCGCCCGGCCACGTAGCGCTCAGCGAGAATGTAGGGTTCGTAACGTTGGCACTGAAACACGGCCGAGACCAGCTCGTCTGGATGACGCACCAGCGACACGCCCAGGCTCGAGCCCTGGCCGTCGGGCTTGATGACCAGCGGGAAGCCGAGCGGCGTGAATTTGCACGCCAGCTGCTCAAGCGGGTCGCTCGCGTGCGCCAGCACGGCGTCCGGCGTCGGCACACCGGCTTGCCAGAAGCGCTCTTTGCTGGCGGACTTGCTCATTGCCAGACGGCACGCGGCCGGTCCGCTTCCCGTGTAGGGAACACCGAGCCGCTCGAGCTCGGCCTGGACTCGGCCATCTTCGCCCGCCCCACCGTGCAGAGCCAGCAAGCAGGCGCGGTAGCGTCGCCAGGGAACCTCGGCGAGAGGGACATTGGCCGGATCGATGAGGCGGACGCGATGTCCTGCGCCGCGCAAAGCGCGGGCCACCATCCGGCCGCTCTCAAGACTGACCTCGCGCTCGGCCGAGTCGCCGCCCGCGAGCACCGCGATTCCTCCACGGTCGCAAACCTGAGTTGCCATGAGTCATCCTCCCTGATGACGGAGCCACGGATGCATGATTACCGTCGCATGGCTCGTGGTTCGAGTGCCTGCCCAAAGTCCGCCCGGCCGGCACTACCAGATTTCGATCTCCGTCTCGAGTTCGACCCCCATCTTGTCGGCCACGCGTTCCTTGATGAGCTCGATCAACTGCAGCACCTGCTGGCTCGTGGCGTCGGCGTCGGCGATGATGAAGTTGGCATGCCGGTCGCTGACTTCGGCGCCGCCGATGCGGTTCCCCTTCAGGCCCGCCTGGTCGATCAACATGCCGGCGCTCATCCCGCGCGGATTCTTGAAGATGCAGCCGGCGCTCTGATGGCTGAGCGGCTGATTGGCCTTCTTGACGATCCAGAGTTTTTGCATCCGCTTGGTGAGCTCGGCGGGATCATCGGGTACCAGCTTGAACTCGCCCGACAAGATCACCAGTTCGTCGAGGTTGCTCTGCCGATAGGCAAACACGAGCTCGTCATCGCTGCGCTCGAGGATCTCCCCGTCGCGGGTCATGAGCGTGGCTCGGCAGGTCCATTGGCCGATATCGCCGCTCCGTCCGCCGGCATTGCCGCGCAGGCCGCCGCCGATCGTGCCGGGAATGCCGACCAGGGTTTCGAGTCCGGCGAGTCCTTCGCGGACCGAGCTGGAAATCACATGCCCGAGCTTGGCGCCCGCGCCAGCCGTGACGCGTTCGCCTTGAATGCGGATCTCGGCGAAGGACGGCTGCACCAGGTGGATCACGAGCCCGGGCACGACGTCGGAGCGAATCAGCAGGTTTGAACCG
>JAEUIK010000568.1 GCA_016793185.1 Planctomycetaceae bacterium
GCCGAATACAATCGGGTCCTGGCTCGCGTCGACGCGGTCATGCGGGCCCAGCGCGATGCCGAACAGCGTTATCGCAGCATCTTTGAGAATGCCGTCGAAGGGATCTTTCAGACGTCGGCGGAGGGACTCTATCTGGCCGCGAATCCGGCGCTCGCCAGAATCTATGGATACGATTCGCCGGCCGACCTGATCGAGGGGCTGCGCGACATCGCGGGTCAGTTGTACGTCGTGCCGCGGCGCCGCAACGAGTTTCGCGCACTGATGGAACAATGCGACGTCATTACTAATTTCGAGTCGCAGGTTCGCCGCAAGGACGGGGCCGTCATCTGGATCTCGGAAAACGCGCGGGCCCATCGCAACGAACAGGGGACGCTTCTCTACTACGAAGGAACCGTCGAGGACATTACTGGCCGAAAACGGGCCGAAGAGCTGCTTCTCGAAAAGGAGGCGGCCGAAGCCGCCAATCAGGCCAAGAGCCAATTTCTCGCCAACATGAGCCACGAGATTCGCACGCCGCTGAACGGCGTGATCGGCATGCTCGAGCTGATCGCGGGCGTGGCCGTAACGCCCCAGCAGCGCCGCTACGCCACCCTCGCGAAATCGTCGGCCGACGTCCTCCTGGGCCAGATCAACAACATTCTCGACTTCTCGAAGATCGAAGCGGGCAAGCTGGAACTCGAACGGGTCGCCTTTGATCTCCATGATCTGCTCGAATCGATTCCCGAAATGTTCGCGCAACGCGCTCACGAGAAAGGCCTCGAACTCCTGTGCCGGATTTGCCCTGACGTGCCGCGCAAGGTGTTTGGCGACCCCGAGAGACTGCGGCAAGTACTGATCAACTTCGTCAGCAATGCCCTGAAGTTCACCGAAGTCGGGCAAGTCATGCTCGGCGTCGAGCGCGCGACGGCGACGGAGTCACCCTCCCGCGAGCAGATCCGCTTTGAGGTGACCGACACCGGCGTCGGCATTCCTCCGGATCGTCTGGCCTGCGTCTTCGAATCGTTTTGCCAGGTCGACGCGTCGACGACTCGCAAATACGGCGGCACCGGGCTGGGCCTGGCAATCTGTCGGCAGATTGTCGAGACGATGTCGGGCGAGATCGGCGTCGAGAGCTGCCTGGGAGAAGGGTCGACCTTCTGGTGTCGGATTCCGCTTCCCGCGGTGGATCTTGCTCCCGCGACGCCGCCCGGCAGTCTCGCCAACGTGCGGATTCTGGCCGTCGACGACAACGCCGCGAACCTGGAAATCCTGGCCGACCAGCTGGACCGCTGGGGAGCCCGCTGCGAACTGGCCGGCGATGCCCGCGCAGCCCTGCTGCAACTCCGCCAGGCGGCCGACGCCGGAGAGCCGTTCCAGATCGCGATCGTCGATCGCATGATGCCAGCCGTCGATGGACTGGAGCTGGCGCTGCAGATCAAGTCGGATCCCGCCTTCAGCGCCACGCAGATCCTGATGTTGACGTCGCTGAGCGAGCAGATTCCGGTGCTTTTTCGCGAGCGGTTGCAATTGGTGTGCCTGCAACGCCCGGTGCGGCAGTCGATTCTGTTCGACACGCTCCTGGAAATCGCGCGCCCTCGACCAGCGGCGCCCGACGAAATGCCGGCGACGGTGCCGCTGCGCAGGAGCTTGCCAGCGAGCCCGTCCCCCAAGCTACGGCCGCGCATCCTGATCGTCGACGATAACGAGATCAACCGCACGGTCGCCGAGGAATTGCTGCAGGCCGAGGGATTCGAGACCCTGGCGGTGGCCAACGGCGCCGCCGCCATCGCGGTCCTCGTTGCCGGGGGCGTCGATCTGGTCTTGATGGATTGCGAGATGCCCGACCTCGACGGGTTCGCCACGACCCGTGAGATCCGTGGACTGGAGGCGGGCGGAAAACTTCCCGTCGGCACGGCAGGAGCGTTGCCGATCGTGGCCCTCACGGCCAAGGTAGTGCGTGGCGATCGACAGCGGTGTCTTGACGCCGGCATGACCGAATATGTCACGAAGCCCGTGCAACGGACCGAGCTGCTGGCGACGATTCGTCGCTTGCTCCAGCCGCTGTCGAGCTGGCGGCCCGCGGCGGACGACCGCTGGGAGACACTCGGCGGTCTCCCGGGCGATCCGGCATGCGCGGTTCTCGACGTGGCGCACTTGCTCGACATGTGCTCGCACAACACTCCGCGGGCGGCGCACCTGCTGGAGAGGTTTCTCGCACAGTCGGCCCGAGATATGGCCGAAATGGCTCAACGCTGCGCAGCCGGCGATGCCGCTGGCCTGGCCGTGCTGGCCCACGCGTTGCGGGGTACCGCCGCGAATCTCGGTGCGGCCCGCCTCGCCCAGGCGGCCGCTCGACTCGAAGACGCGGTCCGAGCGGACTGTCACGGCGACGTGACGGATCGGCTCACGAGTGTCGAATACGAACTCCAGGAATGTCACCGGGCGATCGGCGACTTCGTCGATGCCGCGGGCGAAACTGTCCAGACTCTCCCCATGGATCACTATGAGAATCTTGATTGTCGACGATGACGGCATCACGCGTGATCTGCTTCGCGACGTGCTGCAAGGCGCCGGCTTCGACGTGGTCGAGGCCGGTACGGCCGAAGAGGCGCTGGGAGTGCTGCGCGCGGACGATGTGCGGATGGTAATCACTGACTGGGAGATGCCCGGCATGGGCGGCCTGGAGCTGTGCCGCACGATTCGTCGACGCGAGTTCACCAGCTATGTCTACGTGATTCTCCTGACAAGTCGTTGCTCGCGGCTCGAAGCGGTCGAGGGGATGACGGCCGGCGCCGACGACTTCGTCGCCAAGCCGTTTCACAAAGGCGAGCTCCTGGCACGTGTTCGCGCAGGGGAGCGCGTGTTGTCGCTCGAGAACCGCGAAATGGTCATCCTGGCTTTGGCCAAGCTCGCGGCGTCGCGAGACTCGGAAGGCGGCCAGCATCTCGAGCGCTTGCGCCGCTACGCACGCATCCTGGCCGAGGCCCTCGGTCGCCACCCGGAGTATCAACAGCGGGTCGATGCGGAGCTGGTCAGCCTGGTCTACCAGACGGCCCCGCTGCACGACATCGGAAAAGTGGGCGTCCCTGATGCGATCTTGCTCAAGCAGGGAAAGCTCACCGAGGAAGAATTCGCCCTGATGCAGACGCACACCCTGATCGGCGCCGAGACGCTCGACGCGGCATTGCGGAACTATCCCAGCGCGCGCTTCCTGCAGGTGGCGCGCGACATCGCGCTCAGCCACCACGAGCGCTGGGATGGGCAGGGATACCCGCACGGCCTGAGCGGCGAACAGATTCCGCTGGCTGCCCGGATCGTGGCACTGGCCGACGTCTACGACGCACTGACGAGCCCGCGCAGCTACCGGGAACCCGGTTCGCATGCGACGGCCTGCGAGATCATCGCGGGCGAGGCCGGGAAGCATTTCGACCCCGCCGTGGTCGTGGCCTTTCAGCAGGTCGCGGCGAGTTTCGCCGAGATTCAGCAGCAATTTGCCGACGATGTGCAGCCCGCCGAGCCGCCCGGGGCAGTGGTCAGCTTCGCCTGAACGGCTAGTAGGCGAGGATCAATCCCAGTTCGGCCCCGTGATAGAGCTGGCTGCCGTTGGTCACCATCGCGGCTGCGCCGGTTCCCGAGTAGAAGGTCGAGATGTTGTCGTACTGGTTGGCTCCCAGTGCGACTCCGTCGACGAACATCAGGCGATAGCCCCCGTACAGCTGCAAGTGCTCGCCCAGTTGCCGGGTCGCGCGTAGCCCCAGGTCGCCGACATACGCGGCGTCGCTCTTGCGGGCCCGGATCGAAGGGAGGACGACGTTGGCCCCATGCAGCAGGACGTCGGTGTTATTGCCCGCTGAGTTGCCAAATACGCCCGACTTGACCCAGCCGTCGAGCTGCCAGGGCCCGCGGCGGAAGAGAGCGCCTTGCGCGCCGATCTGAAAGCCGTACAAGCGGTTGAAGGCCCGGACCCAGGCATCCTCCGTGATGCCCGACGAGGAGGCATCGTAGTAGAGCTGGAAGCCGTCGTTGAGTTCGATGTAGCGGAAGCCCGCGAGGATCGTGAAATCGTCGCTCAGCACGCGGCGGAGGTTGAACTCATAATTGCGGAACTGCGCGAAGGTCGAGATGCTGGCTGCCTCGATCGGCAAGCCGATGTTCACGGGTGCGCCGTTGAGATCGACACCGTATTGCCGCGTCCAGTTGCCAAGCGTGAACCAGTCGAACTCGAAGTACTGGTCCGCCCCGAGGCGGAGCAGAAAGTCGATCTCGGCGCCGGCGGTCCAACCGGGAGTGGTGCTCGCCGTGGTCAGCAGGGCCTGGCCGGTGTTGGCGTCCGCCAGCAGAACGTTTCGCTGGTTTCCGGATTTATGCAACGCGAGCGCGCCGGCTCGGACGACAATCCACGGCTCTTCGGCGGCGGTCAAATAGCGTCCGGACGACGTCGCGGGCGCCTGGTCCACCAGGGCTGCCTCGGCGCCATCCGCCAGGCTGCCGGCTGCCTCGGCAGCGCGACCGGCCGGCGTCGTCAAGGCGCTCCAGGCAAGGCATAGCCCCAAAGTCCCCGCTGCCAACCACAGGCCCGAGACCGGTCGCTCGCGATTGCATCGGCTGTGGAACAGGGGCTGGCCCATCCTGGATCCCTCGAGTAAGTGGACTGGATAGACTCGATACTCGTCGCGCGGCGGGAGGACACATCGGGTTTATTCGCCGCCGCGGCAAGCTCGACCCAGGCGCGACAAACGGACTCGCCCGCCGCGCGTCGCGGAGCGCGATGGCGGCCAGGAACGCTCGAACTTGCGCGAAAGAATCGCTACAGACGCCCCAGTCGCTGCGGGGCTGACCCGTGAGTTCGCCCAGGTCGGCTAATCCGGCAACTCCGCGACGAACGCCCGAGCGCAACGTCACGCCACGAATGCGGACCCGGAGTGGGACCACGGGGGGCGCGCGGGAGAGTACCAATGGCCCGCCCCTTGGCGGCAGGACCGATCAGAGGATCGTGGGGATCGAAGCGAAGCGGCCGCCGCTCAGGCACCAGCCTTGGCCGCAAGGGGCGCAGTGGGTAATCTCGGTGCGGACCTTCACCGCGTAGCCTCGTTCGGTCGCGATGTTGATCTCCACTTCAGCCAAGGGCAATTCGACATCGTGCAAGAGCCCGATGCTATTGATCGAGATATCGCGGCTGAAACCGGCGAAGCGGATTCCGCTGTCGAGAATGATCGTCGCGGGACGAAAGCAGGGGTAGCGCGTCCGGGTGGGATCGGCACGCTCATCCATCTCGCGGGCTTCGCGGAGCACCGGGCGCAGCCGGTGCCGGAGTTTCTCGGAGTCGTGCAGGGTCTCGGCGACAAAGTGTCCGCCGCTCACGAACCAGCCGTCGCCGCATGGCTCGCAGCGGATGATCTGGGTGCGGATGCGAACTTCCTGGCCTGACTCGGTGGTCGTCGCGAGCTGCACCACTTCCAGCGGCAGCGCCATCTTGTGCAGAAGTCCGATTCCGCTGGCCGAGATGTCGCGACTGAACGCGGCATAGCAATTTCCCGACGCGGTCTCGATGGTCGTCGCGTGAAAGAAGGGGTAGCGGAACCCCCGCCGGGCTTTGCGTTTGTCGTTGTTCCGCGCCTCAACGAGGAGCGGATAAATTGCATTGCCCAACGACCGGTCATCCAAGGTATCCATCGCCATGCTCGTATTCCCCGCCGCGGAAGCGCGAAGTTTGCTGCACAAATGTAGCTTTGTAGGCTAATAGTTTGCAGCAAACGCGGAGTGAAACTCCCGCTGGCGAGGGAGACATTTTGACGCGCGCCCCCTCAGCATTGGTGGGTTGCGCAGATCCGTCCGTGGGGGAACGACCGTTGCAGTCGCTACGACCGGACTCGGCTAAACCTCGGCCAGGCGCTCGGTCGAATCGCCGAACTGCTCCAGGTGGATGCCGCACTTGTCGAGCATCGACAGGTACAGGCTGCACATCTTGCGGTTGGGCTTGTCGAGATAGTCGAGCACCCGCCCGCCGCGAATCTGGCCGCCGCCTCCGCCGAGGAGCACGACCGGCAGCTTCGTGGCATCGTGCGAGCCGGTCAGCATGCTCGAGCAGTACAGAATCATCGAGTTGTCCAGGGCCGTCCGCTCCCCTTCCTGGATCGCATCGAGCCGGCGGGCGATATAGCCCAACTGCTCGAGGAAGAACTGGTTGACCTTCAACCAGTCGGCCGTATCCGAGTGCGAGAGCAGATGGTGGATCATGTAGTCGACGCCGAGGTGCGGGAACCTGAGCGCGCTGTGATCGTTGTTGAGTTTGAGCGTGCACACGCGGGTGGTGTCGGTTTGGAAGCCGAGCACCAGAATATCGCACATCAACCGCATGTGTTCGGCGATGTTCTGGGGAATGCCGTCGGCAGGCCGGGGGAGATTCGGCTTGTCGAGGGTCGGGCGCCAGCCTTGCAGCTCGCCCACCTGGCCCGCCTGCTCGATACGCCGCTCGATCTCGCGGACCGAATCGAGGTACTCGTCGAGCTTGCGCTGGTCCGAGGCGCTGATGCTGTTGCGGAAGCTGGTGGCGTCTTCGAGCACCGCGTCGAGCACGCTTTTGTCGCCGCGCTGCACCTCATCCTTGAAGAGCCGATCGAAAGCCAAGGCTGGATACAGCTCGAGCGGAGTCGGCGTCGTGGGCGAACTCCACGAGATGTGCGAGCTATAGAGCATCGAGTAGTTTTTGTGCACCGAGGGATTCGACTTTTCGCAGCCGAGCACGAGGCTCGAGACCTTGGTCGAATGGCCGTGCCGCTGGGCGACGATCTGATCGACGCTCGTGCCCGAGCGGATCTCGCCCCCCGAAGCCAACGGCGCCCCCGAGAGCAAATTGCCGGTCTGGGAACTGTGGATGTTCCCCTTGAGCGCTTCCTCGTTGTACAAGCCCCGGATGAAGAGCATCTTCTCGCGAAAGTCGGCGACGGGGGCCAACACTTGCCCCAGCTCCATCTGCTTGCCTTCGCCGCGGGCCCACCACTCCTTGGTATGGAAGCCGTTGCCCGAGAACAGCACGGCCATGCGCACCGGGCCCTGGCTGCCGGGCACGGCGGCGGGCAGGCTCTCGTCTCCCCACACCCGGAGCGATTCCAGCCAGGGGAGCGCCATCGACACGCCGACGCCACGCAGGAAGGTGCGGCGGCTGAAATGATGCGTCGTCATCGTTGACCTCGCAGAAGGCAGTTTAGGTAGCAAGTATTGTACTCGATGCCGCGGTGCTCGCCGAATCGTCGGTCAGAGTCCGTCGGCAAACTGCGCGTCCCGCCCACGAATTTCGCGGAACTGCGGGCTGCGCAGGATCGACTCCACGGCCACCGACAGGCGGTATTCATGGCGGGCCAATTGTTGTTGCATTTCGGTCAGCAGCGGCTCGTCGGAGAGCTGCGTCCCGCGTCCCAAGGCATACCCCAAGAGCTTCTTGCAGAAGGAACTCACGATCGCCTCCCGGCGGGTCTCCACCAGGTAGGCGCGCAAGCCCGGCAGGCCTTCGATCTCGCGGCCGTCGGGCAGGCTGGTCTTGGTTTCCACCGGGCGGTTGGCCAGGTCAACTTCGCGGCGCCGCCCGATTGCGTCGTACCCCTCCAGCGCAAAGCCGAAGGGATCGATCTTCTGATGGCAGCCCGAGCACTTCGTGTCGCTGGTGTGCTTCATCACCAGCTGCCTGACCGTCAGACCTGCGGTGGCCGTTTCGTCCTCGGGCAGGACGGGCACATCCTTGGGGGGGCGGGGGAGCTTCTCACCGAGCAGAAACTCACTCACCCAGTTGCCCCGCAGGATCGGACTCGTTCGCGAGGCGCCGGATTGCTTCGCGAGCGTGGCCGACAAGGCCAACAATCCGCCGCGCCCGTATTGACGTACACCATCGACGCGCCGCCATTCCGGGCCGGCGATATCGGGGATGCCGTAGAACTGCGCTAACCGATCGTTCACGAACGTATGATCGGCGTCGAACAAGCTCAGCACCGAACCGTCGTGCTTAAAGGCGTCGGCGAAAAACAGAATCGCCTCTTCGTACATCGCGCCCCGCAGCTCGGCGAACTCGGGGAAATGGCTCCCGCTCTTCTCGTCGAGCGTGTCGAACTCGTAGATATGCAGCCATTGGCAGGCAAATTCGGTGGCTAATCGACGAATGCGCGGATC
>JAEUIK010000584.1 GCA_016793185.1 Planctomycetaceae bacterium
CAAACCCTACGTCTTGCCCGAGGCGAAGCTCGATCCCTTGAAGCTCGCTTTCGCGGCCGGCCCGGTCGGGCGCGACGATCGCGGCATCGAGACGGGCCTCTATCGCAAGCACTGCGTGCACTGCCACGGCATCAACGGCGACGGCGCCGGGCCGACGGCGCGCTTCCTGACTCCCTATCCGCGCGACTACCGCCAAGGGGTCTTCAAGTTCACCTCCACGGCGGCGGGGGTCAAACCGACCCGGGCGGATCTCAAGCGAACCCTGGTCGAAGGAATCGCGGGCACCGCGATGCCCTCGTTCATGCTCCTGCCCGACCACGAGATCGAAGCCCTGGTCGAGTACGTGATCTACCTCAGTTATCGCGGGCAGACCGAGGAGTTGCTGAACCTGGCGGTCGGCGGCGACGAACCGTTGCCGGCGAATCGCGAGGAGCTGGTCGCGCTGATCGAGCCGATCGCGGCCGATTGGGCCTCGGCGAGCGAGCAGATCGTCACGCCCGACATCGCGAACCTGCCGCCGCTGGCGCCGCTGAAATCGGATGCGGAGCGCGAGGCGTACGCGGCGAGCGTCGAGCGCGGCAAGAAGCTGTTCCTGGGCGACGTCGCCAAGTGCAGCAGTTGCCATGGTCCCAGCGGCCTGGGCGACGGCTCGGGCGAACCGCTCTACGACGACTGGAACAAGGTGAAGCCCGACAATAGCTCGCCCGACATCGTCTGGTGGAATCTTCCCAAGCAGCAGCTGGATCCGCGCAACCTGCGGCTGGGAATCTACCGGGGCGGGCGGCGTCCGCTGGATTTGTATCGGCGCGTCGCGGCGGGCATCAAGGGAACGCCGATGCCGGCCGGGGGCAACGTGCTCAAGCCGGAAGAGATTTGGGACCTGATCAATTACGTGCAGTCGCTGCCCTATGAAGTCGAGGCCCGCGTATCGAACGAGTTCGCCGCGGCCCCGCTTCATCCGTAAACCGACGAGAGTGCCGAAGCGGGCCGAAGAGGCCCTTGCATCAAGAACCCCTCGCGAGAATACCGCGCCCGAGGATTGACGTCCCCGGGGTTGCCAGTCTGGGAGAGCCGACGTGGGTAAGCTGTGGAGTTTGTTGTTCCTGCTGGTGCCGATCCTGGGGGTCGCCTGCTTCTGGTACTCCTGGCAGGTAGGCTATTGGCTGCCCGAGGATATCTCGGCCCACGGCCACCAGATCGACCACCTCTTCATGTTCATCCTGGTGCTGACGGGCGTGGTGTTCGTCGCCACCGAGGTGGTAATGTTCTGGTTCATGTGGCGCTACGACGGCAAGGTGAACCGCGACCCGGTCCAGTACACCCACGGCAGCCACAATCTCGAGATCGTCTGGACGATCGTCCCCGCCGCGACTCTGGTCTTCATCGCGATTTACCAGATGAACGCCTGGGCCGACGTCAAGCTCCGCACGCCGCAGATGGCGCCGACCGTGGAAGTAACCGCGCGGCAGTTCGAATGGCGCATCCGCTATCCCGGCGCCGACGGCAAGCTCGGCACGGCCGACGACGTGCACTATGTCAACGACCTGCACTTGCCGGTCAACGAAGAGATCCTGCTCAACCTGAAGAGCATGGACGTGCTGCACGAC
>JAEUIK010000586.1 GCA_016793185.1 Planctomycetaceae bacterium
AACTTGATTTGCGAGTTCAATCCAGACCAACTTCAAGTGGCGTCGTTGCCACGACTCCCCCGAGCCGATTTGGGGCGAATATCGTAAAGCTCTCGGGCACAAAGGCTTCGGACATTCGTGCTGGCGCGTTCTCGACTTGGCACGGCCTCTGCTAGAGGAATTCTTCGCAGCACCGAACAACCAGGAGAACGCACCCGATGTGGCCCGAGTCGCAGGTCACGCGTACGAGTCTTGAAGAGGTTCCGCCGGACGTCGTCGAGTTGGAGGCGGCCCTGCAAAGCCTCCCCCAGGAGTACCGCAGCACGCTGGAGCCGATCGTGCATCGCGTCGTGGAGAGCACGAAGCGCCGCCGCCGCATTCTGGGCCTCGTCCAGGACGCGCTGGGGCAACTGCGGCTCGATATGAAGTACCTGGTCTTCGACCTGGAAGCGACTCGCCGCGAGCGCGACGCCTATCGGCGCCAGGCCGAAGGGGCCCAACCCGATTAACCCCCGCTCCCCCGACTGAGTGCCATACCCCGTGCGTCGGTCGACGCGGGGTATGGCATCAGTCATTTTTCGCGGCGGGGGAGCGTGCACGCGGTGCGGCTCGCTGGCGGCAGCCCGCTCCTCCCCCAGTGGGGTGTCGGGTTTCGCTACGCCGCAAGATTCGCGGACTCCTGACGAAAAACTCGGCGAAAGTCGAACTACCGTTGGGGTTGGTTCGTCTCATTTGCGGGCTGCACGGCAAGCGAATAGGATAGGTCAGGGACGTCTCTGTCAGGGCCCGGAGGCGGTTTATTTTCGCGATCCCAAGATGGGTTCTTCGGACATGGGCGAGCTGACGGCCGAACAAGTCGCCCAGCGAGCGATCGATCTCAATCTCATTGACGATCGGCAGTTGCAATCCATCTGGGGAGATCTCGGCAGCGACAATGTTCCTCCGGAGACGCTCATCCAGCAGTTTCTCCGCCGCGAGCTGCTGACCGATTATCAGGTCACCAAGCTCCTCAAGGGGGACCGCTCCGGCTTCTACTATGGCCGGTACAAGGTGCTCTATCTCGTCTCGGCCGGGACGTTTGCACGGGTGTATCGCGCCGTGGACCCCAAGTCCGGCAAGGTCGTCGCCGTGAAGGTTCTGCGGAAGCACTTCTCGGACGACAAGAAGAACACCGAGCAGTTCCGCCGCGAGGGAGAGATGGGGCGCACGCTGCGCCACGAAAACATCGTGCCGATCTCCGAGGTCCACTCCGAAGGACGCACGCATTATCTCGTCATGGAGTTCGTCGAAGGCGGAAACCTCCGCGAGTTCCTCAAGATCCGCAAACGCGTCGAGCCCGCCGAAGCCACGCGGCTGATGATCGACGTCACCAACGGCATCAACTATGCCCATTCGCGCGGGCTGCTGCACCGCGATCTGAAGCTCACGAACGTGCTCGTCTCGAGCCGCGGCCAGGCCAAGCTTGTCGACTTCGGGCTGGCCGGCGGGATCGAAGGGGTCTCCGACGACGAAGGGCTCGAGAACGAGCGGACCATCGACTACGCGGGACTCGAGCGCGCCACCGGCGTCCGCAAGGACGATCCCCGCAGCGACATCTACTTCCTCGGCTGCATCTATTACCACTTGCTGACCGGCAAGCCGGCGCTGCAGGAGACCAAGGAACGCGTGCAGCGGCTGGCCAAATCGCGGTTCGCCGACGTGGTCCCGATCCACCGTCTCGATCCCGAAATTCCGCGGGTCGTGTCGATGGTGGTCAATAAAGCGATGGAACTCGATCCGGATCGCCGCTACCAGACTCCGGCGCAAATGCTGATCGACTTGAACATCGCGGCCAAGCGGCTGGCCGATGGCACCGACATTCCCGGTCCGGCCGAGGATGGACGTCCCGCCAGCGCTGGCAGCGACGAGGATGTGACCGACGAAGAACGGCAGAAATGGGCCGCGCTGGTCCTGCCTCAATCGCAGCGGCGGGCCCTGATGTTCATCGAATCGAACATGCGGATGCAGGACATCTTTCGCGACGGCCTCAAACGCTGCGGGTATCGCGTCCTGCTGACCAGCGATCCGCAGCGCGCCCTGGCCCGCTTCGAGGAAGACGCCAAGACGGCCGATTGCGTCGTCTTTTCGAGCGGCGATCTGGGCGAATCGGCCGTCGAGGCCTTCAACGCCTTCGGCGATAGCGAGAAGACCAGGGAAGTTCCCGCGATCCTCTTGCTGGGTGAGAACCAGAAGGCCTGGAAAGCCCGGGCCAAGCGCGCCGACCACCGGCTGGTGCTGGCGATGCCGATCAAGCTGCGGCAGCTCCGCAACGTTCTGACCGAGCTGGTGCCGCCGGTGCCGAACGCCTGACGGGGCGCGTCGAGTCCTCGGCGCAAGGGCGCAGTGGGTTTCTCGGCGCAAGGGCGCAGTGCCGTTCTCGGCGCAAGGGCGCAAGGCCGGCGACCTTTCCCGCGGAGCTATTTGCCTTTGCCGACCGGCATCCCCATCCGTTCCATCAAGAGCTGCATGTCTTCCCAGACGTCTTTCTTGGCGTTGGGATTCCGCAGCAGGAACGCCGGATGGTAGGTGCAGAGCACCTGGCTTGGCCCATAGTTGAAGAACTGCTTGCGGAGCTTGCC
>JAEUIK010000656.1 GCA_016793185.1 Planctomycetaceae bacterium
AAAACAGCCATCACCGCGACGACCGCCAGCACCTCGTGCCAACGCATCGGCGGATCGTGCGTTGGGGCGTCGGTGGGGAGGGACGCAGTCGCCATGGGGGGATCTTGAACCTGCGGGTCGCTCGAGCAAAGTCGGGCCAACCTAGAGGCCCACGCCGGAGTACGCCAGCCCACCGTGCGGAGACGGAGCGGCGTCATTTTTTCCAGCGTACTTGACGGGCGTTGTCAGGCGACTAGAATGCGATCGCTGTTGAGACTGTATCTCAACAAGAGCCAGCCAGCCCGCCTACCGCTCGCCTGCTAGCTACCGGCCGCACCTTCTTTCGCGGCCACATCCCCCTACTGAATCGGGGATGCAACCACATTCCTCGCGAATGGAGGGTCGCTAGTGCGGTAGGCCTATCTCGCTGTTGGGGCTGTGGAGCCGACTCGGGCTCCTTTTCTTGTAACTGGTTCTTGTTTCAGGAGATACTTCACAATGGTTCATGCGCGTCGGGCAGTTTATCTGCCTCTCTTATTGGCACTGGTGGTGCCGTTCGTTCAGGCCCATGCAGCGCAAATTGCGTTTCCCGACCCGACGGGGTGGAATGTCGGCGATCCCGGCACTACCTTCCAGGAGTGGTCCGCGGGCACGACCGCTCCGAACAGCTCCATCCTGGCGGTCGACGCCCTGGTTCACTTGGCCAACCCCGCAGTTAGCGGCACACCCACCTTCGGCAAAACCGGCGCCTTCGTCGCCAGCAGCGGGGGGCTCTACTCCTTCAGCGCCAACTACGCGATCTCGGCCAAAGTGCCGAATCACGGCGGGCCGGGCGCCGGTACCTGGGTGCTCATCCAAACGGCCAGCACGGTCAACCCCGACTACGATCCCGAAGGGGACCTGACCGGCGGCAGCCTCTTGCGGGACTCGCTGACGATCCTCGACGACCAGGGGAACGTGCTCGCCACGAGCGATCCCAACGATGTCGTACGGTCGTTGTTCGATCCCAATTATCCGCTGTTTGGCGGGGTCGGCTTCGAGAAGCTCGCGTGGGAAGTGTTCCTCCCGGGATACACGGGCGATTTCCAAG
Organism: Planctomycetaceae bacterium; assembly: GCA_016793185.1. Taxonomy (GTDB): domain Bacteria; phylum Planctomycetota; class Planctomycetia; order Pirellulales; family JAEUIK01; genus JAEUIK01. The sequence continues at coordinate 1,070 of JAEUIK010000656.1, forward strand.
TGCAGGCCAGTGTGATGGTCCACGCCAGCGTGCAAGCGCTGCGAGTCGATTCGGCGATCTCGGCGGTGCCCGAGCCCAGTTCGCTGGTCTTGCTGGGCCTCGGCCTGGCGGGCGTCGCATCCACGAGTTGGTCGCGTCGCCGGCGTGCGCGGAGCGCCCGCTGAGTTGGTTTTGACGGCCCCCCTTTCGCGCCCGGCCTGGCTCACCTCTCGCGGCCGGGCGCGCGGGGTGGCCCTCCGAGATGGAGACGCCGATGACACGCCCGTTTTTCGCCCCGCGATCGCCGCGGCCATTCGCCAGGCTGCGACGCGGCAGCCCGCGCCGCGCGGCGATGACGCTCGTCGAGTTGTTGATCGTGGTGGCCATTCTGGGCCTGCTGATGGCGCTCTTGCTGCCGGCGGTTCAGGCTGCCCGAGAGGCTTCCCGCCGCGCGCAGTGTGCCAACAACCTGCACCAAATCGGCCTCGCCATGCACGCGTTCGACGAGACGCACCAGCGGCTCCCCGGAACTGAAACCTGGTATCCCGACGAGAGCGCCCCCGCCGGCAAGCGTTTTACCGGGGGGAGCGCCTTTGTCTTGCTGCTCCCGTACTTGGATCAAGGAAGCCTGGCGTCCCGCTACAACATTCGGTTGAGCATCTCGGCCGCGGCAAACAAGCCGCTGACCGAAATAACCCTGCCGGTCCTCACGTGTCCTTCGATGGTCTTTCAGTACGGGGGCGAGCCCTCCCCGGGCTGGTCGAGCTATGCGGTTTCCACCGGCAGCAACTACGGACATTTCGCCAACCAGGGGGACCCCGAGTACCACAACGGGGCGATCGTCGACCCACAGCCGCGGGGAGTCGCCACGCGCCGCCGCCGCACGAGCGTGGGAGATATCTCGGGACTCGATGGGGCAACGCATACGTTCCTGGCTGGGGATCTCGACTACGGACTGTCGAACATCGCGGCCGTCTCAGGCAGCGCGGGGGGCGAGTTCGGCGGGAGCACCCGCTGGACCGACGCCTATCCGTTTTCCTGCCAGGCCTCAACGGCGGGCGTGTTCAACAGCACGCGGATCGTGACGCCGTTTCTCGAGTGGTACACCTTCCGCAGCGACCATCCCGGCGGCGTGAACATGCTGATGGTCGATGGCTCGGCCCGTTTCGTCGGCGAGACGACCTCGCCGATTACCCTGAAAAACCTCGCAAAGTGCGACGATGCGCAGCCGATCGGCGAATACTAGAGGACTGGCCGCGCTCGCCGTTCTCTGGGGAATGGCGATCACCGGATGCGCGCCGGCAGAAATCGGGGTCGAGGGAATGGTGACTCTCGACGGGAAACTTCTCGATGAAGCGGCGATCTCGTTCGTCCCGCTTGCAGCGGGCCGCAAGAAGACCGGGGGCCTGATTCGCAACGGACGCTACCAGTTGCCCCCCGCCGACGGACTCCTGCCAGGTCGGTACCGGGTCGAAATCCTCGATAGTCCACCGCTGCATCTGACTCCCCGGCAGCAGCAGCTGCGCCGGAAGTTTCCCTACCGGTACACCAACGATTCGCCGCTGATGATCGAGGTCCCGGCGGGGCAACCGGGTCCAATTCAGTTCGATTTCGAACTGACCGGAGGTCCGTGATCGGGCGCGCAAAATGCCCTGGCGAGCGCGAGCGACGATCGCTATATTCTGTTGAGACTGAGTCTCAGTACCATGTCATCCGCCTCATCTGACCATGCCCAACCTGCAAGCGCCAACGTCCCAGCTGACTCCCCTTCCGAGGATACCGATGATCGACGAGCTTCCCCGTGAGTCCTTTCCGCCCGCTTCCGACGGCGATGCGCGTCCGCCGACCCCGCGCGTGGTCCGCTCGGAGGACCTGTTTCGAGGAGCACGCGAGCTCTTGATCGCCCACGGCCAGGAAACCTATCGGCTGCGCCTGACCCGCAGCGGCAAGCTCATTCTCGGCAAGTAAGGTCCTCCCGCGATTCACGCGAACCGCGCAAAAAAAGCCACCGGACAACTCGTGTCATCCGGTGGCTTAGAGGCTGCCAAACGCTGCTGCTGCTCAGCGTCGCCGTCGTCGGCTAATTCTTCCGGCGGATTCTCCGCCGAGCGATTCCCGCCCCCAGGCCAACCATTCCCAGCCCGAGGAGCACTGCTGTACTCGGTTCCGGAATCGGATTTCCATTGGGGACGACGTGATAGGTTTGCGTGATGAACGAGAGCGTCGGGACACCGCCGCCGACAGTGGCCGAGCTGGCGAGAATGTCCTTCTGCACGCGGAGACTCTGGTATCCGCTGCCCGAGAACGAGGCCGAATCGATAAACTGCGTCGATCCGGGCGTCAGGGCGTAAATGGTCAGATAGTCGTCGACATTGTCCGGGATGAACGTCTCGACGACCGAAACGAACCCCTTCCCGCCGACGACCGCCGGGTTGCCGGCCAGCGTGACTTTGGTGATCACGTATTCCGGGTCGATCGTGCTGGTGCGAAACTCGATCAGGGCATCCGAAGCGCCGCCCCCCGGCATGTCGTGAAAGGCTCCCTGGATCTTAATGCCGTAGTCGGTGCCGTCGAAGTACGGCACGATGTTGATCGCCGTATCGGCGGGCATATCGCCGGTGGCCAGATACGAGAAATCGCTGAAGACCAGGTTTCCGGAAACGATCGAGGAAGAAAACCCGATCAAGTCAGACAACAGAGCGGCTCGAGCGGAAGAAGTCGCCACGAGCATTGCCGTGCAGGCAAATAAAGGAATGAGAGCGGACCGCAAGCGGCGGCCCAGACGACCAAGACTCAACGACAGCATTAGCAGCAGCCTCCTGGCGCGATGGCAGCATCGGAAAGCCGAACTGGCAGGCAGGAATGCAGCGCACTGAGCGCGGCAGGTCCAAGCGAGACAGGCGTTGGCGCTAGCCTGAGCGGAATCCGGCATGGCCGAGTGGCTCGACGCAGTAGCGCGCAGAGTCCCAGCGGTAACCGTTCCGAAGCAAACGAGTGCCAATGAGAAGTCGATCGAGCCGCGCGCAAGCAATCGCGGGGCTGGGGCACGCATCACTCGATGCGTGGAATCGACTATCGGCCTTCCGACATTAGCGGCACTCGCGGACCGAAAGAAATTAGGACAGTGTTGATGGACCGGGTACGCCCAGCCCAAGTTCCCTCTATATTTACCGCCGAACGCCATCCAATCAAGAACTTTATTCGCAAATTTTCCGATTTACCGAAAAAGCTTGCGCATCTCCCCCCACTCCGCTTTGCCGCTGCTGCGGCTCCCCCGGGCGGCGGCGCGCGATCCTGGGGAGTACCCGGTCGAACTACCTTTTCGGCAAGTCTCAGAGAAACGCCGGTTTACGGTCCGGGCCGAGGCAATTTCCACGTCCCATTGCAATCGCCGCCCCGACTGCTTGCAAACCGGTCCCCAGAGCGCGATATTCTCTACTGTCGATCGTGGAGCCCCCCAGCCCCAGTCCCTGCGCCGGCGCCTGGGACTTATCTTCCCGGCCGATTCAACGAGGAGCCCAGGCGTGGCCAATATCAGTCCGGGGTTGAAGTTACGGCAAGCCGCACGGGCCGGGACGCTGGCGATTCCTGGAGCCTTCAACGCGGCCGTCGGGCGACTGATTGAAGAGGCGGGCTTTCCCGCGGCCTACCTGGCGGGGGCGGCCTTTTCCGCCGGAGTCCTCGCGCTGCCCGATATCGGGCTCTTCACCCTTTCCGAGCTGGTCGAGCAGGTCACGCTCCTCACGCGGCGCATTGCCATTCCCTTGATCGTCGACGCCGACACCGGCTTCGGCGAGGCGGTGAACGTCGAGCGGACGATCATCGAGCACGAAGCGGCCGGCGCCGCCGCCATCCAACACGAAGACCAACCCCTGCCCAAACGCTGCGGCCACCTGTCGGGCAAGAACCTGGTCGAGACGGCCGACATGTGCGCCAAGATCCGCGCGGCGGGCGCCGCCCGCCGCGATACCAAACAGGTGATCCTGGCCCGCACCGACGCCCGGGGCGTGACGACGTTCGCGGACGCGGTCGAGCGGGCGCGGCGTTATCTCGACGCGGGGGCCGATTGGATTTTCCCCGAGGCCTTGGCCAACCGCGGCGAGTTCGAGCGCTTCCGCCGCGAGGTCGACGCGCCGCTCGTCGCCAACATGACGGAGTTCGGCAAGAGCGAACTGCTGCCCCTCTCGTTCTTCCGGGAGCTTGGTTATGGCGGAGTTCTGTTTCCGGTGACGCTCTTCCGCGTCGCCATGAAGGCCGTCGAGCAGGCGCTCGCCCGAATTGCTGGTGACGGCACGCAGCAGTCCCTGTTGGGAGAGATGCAGACGCGGCAGCAACTCTATGATCTACTGAGGTACAGCGACTACGAAGCCCGGGATCGGGCCTTCTTTGAGGGAGAACGCACGCAATGAGTCAAGAGATCTACAGTCCGGGGCTCGAGGGTGTCATCGCGGGCGAAACCGCCATCAGCACGATCACCGGGGGGCTGCAATACCGCGGTTACTCGATCGAGGATCTTGGCAACCATGCCACGTTCGAAGAAGTCGCCTACCTGATCCTTTACGGCGATCTCCCCACGCGCGAGCAGCTGGCCGCGTTCGATGGCCGGTTGAAGGCAAGCGCGCCGGTCGCGCCAGAGATCATTAAGGCACTGGCTGCGATTCCCACGGCCGCTTCGATGATGGAT
>JAEUIK010000658.1 GCA_016793185.1 Planctomycetaceae bacterium
GTGTACCGCCAACCCGCGCCGTGCGTAGAAGCGGGCAGGCCGCATCCGGGCGAATCGGTCGACGAAGGCGTTGCCAAAGAGAAACGCCCCCGTTTGTGCAGGACCGGTGAACGCCACGTGCCTGGCGCATGAAGCTCGTACGACCCGAGAGACCGCTCCAAGACTGTCGCGCCTGTGGGGGGCCGTCCCGGCGGGCCCGACCGGCTAAAAAGATGGTGAGCGTGACGATGACGATCAGGCTATGCTGCCAACGGCAGGAACGCCGGCCGGTCTGGCTTAAGTGCGCAGGTTTAGGGTCCCCCAGGCCGGGGAGTGCGCACTTAAGGCGAGTTGAGGACGCTTGCTCGTGACTTGCGGACTTCCATTAAGAAGCTGTTCAGAACGTTAAAAAACGGGGATTTCGGTGCCATCGCCAACTCGCTGGGCAGTGGACATCCAGCGGGAATCTGCCAAATTCACAGCAGCGGCGCGAACGGCGCAGGGACCGCGCGCGACACGCGCCGCCGCATTCAACTCATTCCTCAACAGGTTAACGATGATTCTGCAAGCGACACGTTTGTCAGGTACCCGTGTTCTTCGATTCATGCTCGCCGCACTCGGCTCGTGCCTGCTGTCGGCCCTGCCCGATTCGGCGGCCCTCGCCGTCCCGATCACGACTGACCAGATTGGCGTCAAGGTCGAACCGCAGGTGTCGCCCGAACTCGAGGCCGCGGTCAAGGAGTTCAACCAGCAACATTTCGACAAGGCGCTCGAGCTGCTGAACTCGGCCGCCGAGAAGAATCCCGAACTCCCACCGGGCCGGACGACGCTGGCGCGATTCTTCTTGCAGGCGAACCAGATTCCCGTCGCGCGGGCGATGATCGAGCAGGCCGTGCTCGAACAGCCGGAAGATCCCGAAGCGTATCGCATGCTGGGCGACATCGCGTTCTCGGAACGGCGGATGACGGAATCGCGCCTGGTTTTCGAGGAGCTGGCGCGGCGGGCTGAGAAGTTCTCGGGCAACCCCAAGCGCAAGAGCAATTACATCACCGCCGCGCATGCCGGCCTGGCCGCGGTGGCCGAGGCCCAACAGCAGTGGGAAGTGGCCCGCCAGCATCTGACCGCCTGGCTGGCACTCGACCCGAAGAATGCCGGCGCGCATCATCGGATGGGACAAGCGCTGTTCGGCCTCGAGAAACCGGATGAGGCCTATCGTGAGCTGCAGACGGCCGCCGCCGCCGTCCCCGAGTTGCCGGCTCCGGAAGTCACGATGGGGCGACTTTACCAACAGGCGGGCAACGAAGAGCAGGCTGCCGAGTGGATGAAGCAAGCGATCGCGAAGTCTCCCGATTCGCTGACGGCCCGCCTGGGTGTCGCGCAATGGGAATGGGAGCGGGGCGAGCTGGAAGCCGCGCAGCAGAACGTCGATGCGGCGCTCAAGCTCAAGGCCGATTCGCTCGAGGCGCAGGTCTTGGCCGGATTGATTCATCGCTTTCAGAAGAACTATGCGGCAGCCGAGCAGAATCTCCAGGCGGCCTACCTCGCGGCTCCCAACAACGCGATGGCCGCCAACCAGCTCGCCCTGGTACTGATCGAGCAGGCCGACGAGGCGAAGAAGCGGCGGGCGATCGAGCTGGCAGAGCATAATTCGCGGCAGTTCGGCAATAACCCCGAAGTCGCCGCGACGCTCGGCTGGATCTACTTTCAGAATGGCCGCGCCGAAGACGCGGCGAAGATCTTCAAGGTGGTGGCCAACGCGGGACGCGTGAGTCCCGATACGGCCTATTTCATGGCTCGCTTGGCCAACCAGGCAGGTCAGGGGTCCGACGCGCTGCCGGCCCTGCGCTCGGCCCTCGAAAGCCGCAGCCCGTTCGCCTATCGCGACGAGGCAAGCAAACTGCTGGCCGAGATCGAGGCGTCGCCGGGCGGCGCGGCTCAGCCGACCGAGAGTAAGCCGGACGGGGCTCCTCGTCCCGCCGATCCCGCGACGGCGCCGAAGCCCGCCGGTAAGGCTCCCGCGCCGCGCTCGGCGCCGACCCGGCCCTCGGCTGGGGCCAAGGTTCCCGCCGCGCCGAAACCGGCGTCCGGCTCCAAGGCGCCGGCGAAGGCTCAGCCGGCGCCAGCCAAGGCCGGGGGCAACTAACCTCGGTGATCCGGGCCGGCGGAACGCGCCGTTCGGCAGGGCGGATCCTCTCGTCGAGCGGCCTTGCGCGCGCACGCTGCGCACCGATTTCTCTGCTGGCCATTCGCACCCGCGCGCGGTGGTAGCGTCTGTGCTACTTATGCGGGTCGCTGGTGACTTTTC
>JAEUIK010000742.1 GCA_016793185.1 Planctomycetaceae bacterium
GAGCTGGCGCGTGCTTTGCGGAACTGGCAGATCGACGGCGAGCTGGCGGAGCTTCCGGCGTCGCAATGTGTGTATGCCGCGGCGAGCGAGTTCACGGGGGGAAACAACTTTCGGCCCGCCGGCAGGCCGCGGCCGGTCCACGTGTTGCGGCGCGGAGACATCAACCAGCCGCTCGCCGAAGTGACGCCCGGTGCGCTGGACTGTCTCCCAGGACTCGAATCAGAATTCGCCCTCGCCGACCCGGCAGACGAAGGGGCTCGCCGCGCAGCCTTGGCCCAGTGGCTGATCGATCCGCAAAACGCGCTCACCTGGCGCTCGATCGCCAACCGCATCTGGCACTATCACTTCGACCGCGGACTCGTCGACACTCCGAATGACCTCGGGCGAATGGGGGGGGCTCCGTCGCACCCCGAGCTGCTCGACTGGCTTGCGGTCGAGTTGCGTGACGGCGGAGGCTCGCTCAAACAACTGCATCGACAGATCGTCACCAGCGCAACCTACCGTCAGTCCTCTCAGATCGACCCGGATCGCGCCAGCCGCGATGGAGAGAATCGGCTGCTCTGGAGAATGAATCGCCGCCGGCTCGACGCCGAGAGCATTCGCGACTCGCTCCTGCAGGCGTCGGGCAAGCTCGACCTGACGATGGGTGGACCCTCGGTCAAGCAGTTCGTCGAGTCGCCGGGCATCCACGTCACTCCGCTCATTGACTATTTGAGCTACGACGTCGACAGCCCTGGCAACTACCGGAGGTCGGTCTACCGTTTTCTCTTCCGGACGTTGCCCGACCCGCTCATGGAATCGCTGGATTGTCCCGACGGCGCCCAGCTCGTGCCGACGCGGAGCTCGTCGGTCACCGCGCTGCAGGCGCTTTCGTTGCTGGACAACCGTTTTGTCGTCCGGCAGAGCGAGCATCTCGCCTTGCGGCTCGAGCGCGAGGCGCCGGGCTTGGCCGAGCAACTCCGCCTGCTGTTTCAGGTCGTGTTGCTGCGAGACCCCGGCGACGACGAGCTGATGCGGTGGCAGACATATACCCAGCGGCATGGACTGGCGAACGCCTGCCGGATGATAGTCAACACCAACGAGTTCGTGTTTGTGAACTGATGTCGCAGGGGAGAGGATACAGCACGAGGACACGAAGGGCACAAAGGACAAACGGAGAGATAAGCGAAGGAATCGCAACTACGGACTGAGCAGAGCGTTGTAGGGGAATGGGTTGTGGGTTCGAAGGATCATGAGTTTGGCGACAACCTGACGCGTCGCGAGATGCTGCTGCGTGCCGGCAGCGGGTTCGGCGGACTCGCGCTCGCGCAGCTCCTGGGTCGCGATCTCGCCTGCGGCGCCGAATCGGAATCGAAGTCGCCCGATCCGGCTTTCAACGGCGGCCTCCACCATCGGGCCAAGGTTCGCCGGATCGTGCAGTTGTTCATGAACGGCGGCGCGAGCCCCATGGACACCTTCGACCACAAGCCGCGCCTGGCGCAGCTCGACGGCCAGAAATTCGATCCCGGCGGCGACGTCAAGCTCGAGTCGGTCACTGGCTCACCCGGTTTCAAAGTCATCAAGAGTCCCTTCGAGTTTCGCCAGCATGGCGAATCTGGCCGCTGGGTGAGCAGCGTGCTGCCGCACCTGGCGGGCTGCGTCGACGAGCTGGCGTTTCTCATGTCGGTGAGTTCGAAGACCAACGTCCACGGCCCGGCCAGCTACATGCAGAACACCGGCTTCGTGCTGCCGGGCTTTCCCGCGCTGGGAGCGTGGATCAGCTATGGGCTGGGGAACCTGACCGACAACCTCCCGACGTTTGTCGTCATGCCCGATGCCAAGGGACTTCCCTACAACAATCAAAGCAACTTTTCGGCCGGCTTTCTTCCCGTCAAACATCAAGGGACCATCATCCGGCCCCACCTGGCGAATCCGATTGCCGATCTCTTTCCGCCCGCGTCGGCCACGCACATTACCCCGGAGAGCGAGCGCGACGGGCATGCGTTGCTGGCCGAGGCCAACCGTGCCCACGAACAACGCTGGCCGGGCGACTCGCGGTTCGAAGCCCGCATCGCCTCCTACGAGCTGGCGGCGCGCATGCAACTCAGTGCCCCCGAGGCGCTCGACGTCTCGCAGGAAACGGCCGCCACGCAACGGCTCTATGGACTCGACGAGAAGCCGACCGAGGACTTCGGCCGGAACTGCTTGATCGCCCGCCGGCTACTGGAGCGCGGCGTGCGGTTCGTGCAGGTCTGGAGCGGCGCTGCCGGCCCGACCGGCAATTGGGATAACCACGCCAACATCGCGACCGAGCTGCCGCCGATGGCGCTGGCCACCGACAAGCCCTGCGCGGCGCTGGTCAAGGACCTCAAAGCCCGAGGGATGTTTGAAGACACGCTCATCATCTGGACGACTGAGTTCGGCCGCATGCCCTTCAGCCAGGGGGCCGCGGGGCGCGATCACAACGCCGGGACCTTCGTCAGTTGGCTGGCCGGCGCCGGCATCAAGCCGGGCGTGTCCTACGGGCAAAGCGACGAATGGGGCTGGAAGTCGCTCGTTCCGACCTGGTGTTACGACCTGCACGCCACGATCCTGCACTTGATGGGGATCGACCACACGCAACTGACGTACCGCTTCAACGGCGCCAACCGCCGCCTGACGGACGTGCATGGGCATGTGATTCACAACGTATTGGCTTGACCGCGCCGTTAGGTTCATCAACCGGACACGTCCCTACTCCACTGGGAACTGCATGTCTCCCGCAAGCTTTCGTCGTCGCTTCCGGCGGATTGCGTGGTGGGCTGCCGCCGCTTGCTTCGCCTTGGCGCATTGTCGTTGCGGATCAGCCCAGGCCGTGGATCTCGCTGCAATCCGCACAGCCGGCGCGAAACTCCAGCCGTTGGCCGCGGCCAAGCGCCCGGCCGGTCCGTCGGACTGGCTGGCGAATCATCGCGAGTCGGGGCAAACCTTCGATCATTATCGCGCGACCGACCCGAATCGTCCCACGCGGCAACTGACGACGATCTACATTCAGCCCCTGGGCGCCTTCTCGGCAGCCGAGCAGAAGTTGCTCGATCGCGCCGCGGAGCTGCTGCGAGTCTTCTATCGACTCCCCGTCAAATCGCTGGAGCCGATTGCGCTGGCGGAGCTGCCGGCCCGGGCGCGCCGCAAACAGCCCTCGGTCGGCAACGAGCAGATTCTGACGACCTACGTGCTGAATGAGCTACTGCCGGCCCGCCGGCCGCGCGACGCCGTGGCACTGTTGGCGCTGACGGCGGTCGACCTCTGGCCCGGGGAGGGTTGGAACTTTGTTTTTGGCCAGGGCGCACTCCGCGAGCGCGTCGGCGTCTATTCGCTCGCCCGCTATGGCGACCCGGCCGAGGATGACGCGGCCTATCAGCTCGCGCTGCGGCGCACCTTGAAGGTCGCTTGCCACGAGACGGGCCACATGTTGGGCATCGTGCACTGCACTGCCAGCGAGTGTGGCATGAATGGCTCCAACACGATCGACGAGCTCGACCGCAATCAACTCGGATTCTGCCCCGCATGCGAGCAAAAAGTCTGGTGGGCCTGCCATCTGGATCCCCGGCAGCGTTACGCGGGCCTCATCGAGTTCGCGCGCGCGAATCAACTGGCCGACGAGTTGCGCCTCTGGGAGGCGTCGTCGCGGCTGCTGATCGCGAAGTAGCTGACGGCTGCGGACAACAGACAGGGTGCCACAAACTTCGTTGGCTTCACTATCAGGGTGCCACTGGCTTTGCCAGTGTCCTCTTGCCAATGCCACTGGCGGAGCCAGTGCGGCGTGAATTTCAGAGCCTGCTCGCAGTTCGCACGGTTGGAGTCAGTGCCACCCGAATGCCAGTGCCACGCGACGTTAGTCTTTTGCCTGCTTCAAATGCTCGTCAAACCAGGCAATTGCGTGCTGCTGCGCCTGCGGCCGAGCTTGCAAGTAGATCCCGTAGTGGGTGATGCCCGGCACGATGATCAGCTTCTTGGGGCCAGTCGCGCGGTCGTACGCCTTTTGTCCATGGTCCTTGTTGTCGAAGAGCTCTTCCTTTTCGGCCAGGACGAACAGCATCGCACAGTGCGACGCCCGCGCGGCGTCCTCGACCGGGGCGTATTGCATCAGCTTTTCGCGTAAGGGAGCGCCACGAAGGTTCCCCACCTCGCGTTTGCCGGGCGGCGGGTAGCCGAGCTTGCCGTGCGTGCGTCCCGCCGCCTCGGCAAAGGTCTGCTCGCGCGACGCCGGGTCGAGCGCCACCCAGCGCGAGTCGAACGCCGACACCTGGCTCACCGTCGCCCTGACGCGCGGATCGCGTGCCGCCACGTAGACGACGTGGCCGCCGGAATAGCTGCTCCCCCACAGGCCGATCTTCTCCTTGTCGCACTGCGGTTCGCCATACACCCAGCTCACGGCATTGGCCAGGTCGGTCGTTTGATCGATCGGATCGACGACCTCGCGGATCTCGGCCACCTCGGCAGTGAACTTTCCGCCGGGACGCTCGGCCGGCGCGGGCGAGGTCAAGATCACGCGCGCATCGCTGGCGCCCCAGCCGCGGTAGTCGAACGTCACGACCAGGTATCCGGCCTGCGCGAACTTCACGGCGTCGGCGCGCAGTTGCGCGGCCGTGCCACCCCAGCCGTGCGCCATGACGATGGTCGGCAGTTTCGCGTCGCCGGCGGCCTTGGGCGAGAACAGCTCGGCGGCCATCCGCGTCCCCTCGCTGATGATCGTTGCTGTGCGAAAGCTCACGTCCGCGGGAGGCTTGAATTTCGACGCGGATTCTTGCGCCACGACGACGTTGGAATGGAAAGCAATCGTCAGATACAGCAACCACGAGACGTCACGAGCAATGGTCCGCATGGAATTCCCCCAGGCTATTCTCTCACCGATTCGAGCGCGAAGTCCGTGGAGCATTGTATGTCGCGATCGCTCGGTCTGCAGCCATTTTCGCCGTTCGCGGGCGCCAGCCGTGCACCGGCAGCCGCGAGTGGCTACGATACCACCACCGGGGTCTGCACCTGCGCCGAATTCTCTCGAACGAGTCGTGCGGAATGCTTACTTCAATCGTTATGCCGCGTGCGGTCTGGCTGCTCCTTTGCCTCTCCTGGGCAGGCGCCGTCCTGCTCGACGCCAACCAGCGGTCCATGGCCGCTGACTCGCCACGGCCAAATATCCTCTGGCTCGTCAACGAGGACCATGGCCCGCACTGGGGCTGTTACGGCGACACCTACGCCACGACGCCGACGGCCGATCGCCTGGCCGCGCAGGGAGTGCTCTACACGCGAGTCTGGTCGTGCGCCCCGGTCTGCGCGCCGGCGCGGACGACGATCATTTCCGGCCTCTACCCGCCGTCTACCGGGAGCGAGCACATGCGGAGCATGGTCGCCTTTCCGGCCGACAAGCAGATGTTCCCGCAACTCCTCCGCGCGGCCGGTTACTATTGCACCAACAATGCCAAGGAGGATTACAACCTCACTCAGCCCGGGCAGGTGTGGGACGTTTCGTCAAACCAGGGGCACTGGAAGAACCGCGCCGCGGGGCAGCCCTTCTTTGCCGTCTTCAACTCAGGCAAAAGCCACGAGGGGCAGGTCCGCAAGCGTCCGCACCAGGCGATCCATGATCCCGCCCAGGTGCGCATTCCGGCCTATCACCCCGACACACCCGAGGTGCGCCGCGACTGGGCGCAGTACTACGATTGCGTTTCCGCGGCGGACGCCGATGCCGGCCTGCGCCTGGCTGAACTCGAAGCGGCGGGTCTGGCCGACAGCACGATCGTCTTCTACTACGCCGACCACGGCGCTGGCTTGCCCCGCCACAAGCGTTCCGCCTGCGACTCGGGCCTGCACGTGCCGCTGATTGTCTACGTGCCCGAGCGGTTCCGGCATCTGTTGACCGACGACGCTCGCCCGGGGCAATCCTGCGACCGGCTCGTCAGTTTTGTCGATTTCGCGCCCACGATGTTGAGCCTCGCCGGGATCGAGCCGCCGGCATGGATGCAAGGTCGAGCCTTCCTCGGCAAGCATGCCAGCGCACCGCAGGAGTTTCTCTACGGCTTTCGAGGACGCATGGACGAGCGGTATGACCTGGTGCGGAGCGTCACCGACGGCCGCTACGTGTACGTTCGCAATTATCTGCCGCACAAGATTCCCGGGCAGCACGTGGCGTACATGTTCCAGACGCCGACCACGCAGGTTTGGCGGCGGATGTACGACGCAGGTGAGCTGACGCCCGCTCAGGAACGCTTCTGGCAGCCCAGGCTCCCCGAAGAGTTGTACGATCTCCGCAGCGATCGCGACGAAGTGCACAACCTGGCGGGCGACCCGGGGCAGCGGGCGACGCTCGACCGCCTGCGGCAAGCGCTGCGCGCATGGGAGCGATCGATCCGCGATCTCGGGTTTCTGCCGGAAGGAGAGATCCACGCGCGGAGCGCTGGTTCGACGCCTTACGACGCCGGGCACGACGACGCCAAATACCCTTTCGAGCGGGTCCGAGCCGCGGCCGAACTGGCCTCGAGCTTGGATCCGGAAGCTGCCCCGGAACTCGCCCGGGCGTGCGCCGCGGACGATAGCGCGGTCCGATACTGGGGCGCACTCGGGCTGCTGATGCGCGGACAACCGGCCGTCGCCGCCCAAGGAGACGTTCTGCGCGGCGCGTTGCGCGACAGCTCGCCCGACGTCCGGATCGTGGCCGCCGAAGCGCTCGTGCGGCACGGCTCGGCGGAGGACGCGGCGGCCGGCCTCCAGGTTCTGGCCGAGCTCGGAGACTGGAGCCACAGCAACGTCTTCACGACCATGGCGGCCTTAAATGCCCTCGAGGCCTTAGGAGAGCAAGGACGGACGGTCGTCGGCGACTTACTGGGGCAACCGAAAGGAGCCGCTCCTCACGCGCGGTACGGCGAGTACGTGCCGCGCCTGCTGCAGCAATTGTCAAGGTGAAGGGCGGGCGCGCCGGGGCCCGCCGCAGGCGTCGCGCGCTATTTGGCCGCCGCGGTGACCGTCAGCCAGCAACGATCGGTTTTCGCGGTGCGACCCGCGATCGGGGCCGTGGCACGGCGGACGAGGCTCTCTGCTCCTGCGACGCGACCGACGAATTGAATCGCGCCACTGCCGGCCGAATCGCCTCCCTTGACGACAAGCTTGATTTCTTTGGCTGCGTCACCTTCCGCGGGCGAGGTCACCAGATCGCACGTTGCTCCGGCCGGCAAGCCCTCGATTTGGATGGCAACCGGTTGGTTGAATCCCAGCAGGCGGTCCACCTTGACCGGAATTTCGAGCTGCCCCCCGGCGGCGACGACAAAGCCTTCGCCAGCCACCGACAAAGCGTAGTCGGGCTGAGCGGTTGTCGCCCGCAGTCGGTACACAAACCGCGGCCCACCTTGGCGGTGCAGATCGCACACCTGGAGCACATAGTCGCCATCGGCCGGGACCGCGAAAGTCAACTCGGCATCGCGTCCACCCGCCGAGTCATCCACCTTGGCGACCGACTTGCCCGCCGCGTCGAGCAATTCGAGAACCGGGTCGAGATCGAAGCCCAACTCCCGGCTGTCGACGCGGAGGATGAGCGTCGTGCCCCCCTTGGCTGCGAAGCGGAAGGCCTGCTTGCCGCGCGGCGCCGCGATCCGCCCGGTGACAGTGACGGGGAGCGTGATTGCCTGCGGATGCGTCGGATCGGCCGACTCGTCGGCCAGCAACGACAGGTGCGGTTCGATCGGCAGCAAGAGCCGATTGGCCACCTGCGGCTCGACGATCGCAGCCCAGCGGGGATCGCTGGTCGGACGGGGAACGATGCCCGTCGTGACCGCCAGGTTCCAACCCACCAGATCGACGCGCTCGGTGGCGGTCCCAACCGCGAGCGGCCAGGCATGGTCGACAAAGCCTTCGGTTGTGAGCAGCAGCCGATAGATGTAGGCATCGCCGCCAGCCAGCCCGATGGTGCTGTCGGGCGTCGCGGGAAAACCGAAGACCCGCACGAAGTATTGGCCGTCGGTCGGCGCGACGAAAACGACGCGGGGATCGAGGCCGAGATGGTCTTCGTTGCGGACCGACACGAATCCGGCCGGCGTGACGATCTCGAGCAGGCAGTCGACCGGCGATTCGAGCGGTTGCTGGGCGTCGATCCTGGCGACCAACGTTTGCCCCTTGGCCAGCTTGACGCCGAAGTGATCGACATCGCCGCGCCGCGCGAGCCGCCCGTTGACAATCACGCTGGGCTGGGTGATCTGTTGAGCCTGACCGGGGCGCTCGTTGGGCTCGGCGTCGACGGTTTCCGGGAGTTGGCCAACCACGAAGGGAGTCGGCGCCGTCGCCCCCGCCGCATCGTAAAATCGCAGCCAGTAGAGCCCCGGCTCCGCATCCGCGGCAACGCGGACGCTGAGTTTCTCTTTCTCCTTGGCGAACTGAAATTCCAGCCCAGGACGAT
>JAEUIK010000782.1 GCA_016793185.1 Planctomycetaceae bacterium
GCCCTGAGGCTGCTGCGCCGGGATGTCGCGACGTGCCGCCTGCGCGCCGGGTGGCGCTAGTGCGTCCGCAAAGCCCTCTGGGGGAGTTGCGAATCGAGGTTTAAGCGCGCGATTGGAAAGCCAAATTTCGTTGCTGGGCCGGTCCGGAGGGGCCGCCGCCCGTTTCACTATTTTGGTGAAACGCTTCCCAATTCTTGTGGTTTGCCGCAACTTATTGCTCCTGTTCGATTTGGCATCGAGCCCCGCTCTTCCGCGTCCCGGCCGAGCGTCAATCCGAGCCTGACACCTATTGCTTAACTGCCAACTCAGTATGCAGTTGCAGCGATCGAGGTCCGCATTCCCCAGATCTGGTGAGAGAATCCGCGGGGACGACGCGCATCGGCCGAGAATTCTGCACCGGCAAAAACTTCATCCAGACGAGTAAGCCAAGCGCACTGGGGAACTTGAGGCGATCCGCTCCCCGGTCAGATGCCAGCAGGCCCGCTGCTTGTGGTCCACGGCGCGCACGTTGCTTTAGAGGGCCCCACAGCGGAATCAGCGGCGGACGATCCGTGGGAATTCCCCCAGGAGCTCCCCCGTCTGTCGGGCTTCTGCCGAGCCTCGGAAACCACAACGCGAAGGAGCAGCCAATGCACGCTGACTGGGACAAGGACTACGACGCGGCCGACTACACTTCGAACGACGAAGAGAAGCGAGCCTACCGCACCCAGAATTCACCTAAAGCCAAACGCAGCAAGCAGCCGCGTCAGAAGACCCCCAAGCCGAGCGGCATCTACAAGCGCCGCAACAACCGCTGGGCTTGGTAGTCGCAGGGGAGAAACTCCCCGAGGGTTCCGGCTCACGGCCCGAACCATACCATCCGAGATCGACCCTGAGGGGCTGCGTCCGTCGACACCGCGTCGATGCCGTGTGCGCCCCCTCGGGTCCGAACGACTCTACCACAGCGCAGGCAAGGGGCGGCTCGCCATCTGGGGCGACTCGCCCCTTGGCGCCTCCTGGGCGCTCCATTGCCCGCGGGCGGGAATCTCGCGCCCCCACCGGTCAAGCTGATCCGGGCGTGGCTCGCGAGCGTTCTCGGCGCGCCGCGGCAAGGCGAATTCGTCGAGCGCCCTGCCGTCGAGGTCGATGATGCGTACCGCCAGATGCCCGGCGTACACGTCGACCAACCCATAGTGCGGACGCCCATTGGCAAAGCATTCGGTGCGCGCGTTGGGCGTTTCGGCCTCATACTGGTTGGGAGCTCCGCCGCCGCTGACCAGGTAGGTCACGCCATCGAGGGGCTTCGTTCGCTCGTAATAGTGGTTGTGCCCCGTCAGTACGCACACGGCCCCGGTTTGCTGCAGCCGCGGGTGTAACCACAAGCGGCGGGCCATGACGAACGGCAAATCCCGGCGACCGCAGGTGAAGACCGGCCGATGCAGGCAGACGATCGTTGTGCCCGGCTCGCTGCGCAACTGCCGGGCGAGAAAGGTCGCTTGCTGGCTGCCGGGCGAGAGGATGCGCTCCGAGTTCAGCATCACGAAGTTCAATCCGCGATGGCTGAAGCTATAGAACGTGTCGGGGAGTTGCGGAAAGTACTGGCGCCAGCGGATCTCCCCCCGATCCTGCGAGTAGCCGCGATGCACGTCGTGATTGCCGACGACTGGCATGAGCCGGAGATGATGCTTGTGAGCCAGCCCGGATAACGCGTCCCACTGCTCGTCCGCGGCGCCCACGTCGACCAGGTCTCCCAGGTGCAGGACGAACTCGACGTCGGCCGCCGCAAAGCGCGCAAACAGCTCATCGACGGTCGCGTTGCCCAGCCCTGCATGCGTGTCGCCGACAAAGCCGAAGGACCACAGCTTTTCGCCCGATCCGTCCGCCGTAAGGCTGCCGGGGTCGCTGGCCTCCGTCGCCCGATATGGGACGCCGATCTCGGGGGTGAGCACGGCCCAGGTCCACCCGCCGAGCCCGGCGGCGACGAACAACAGGGCGAGCCACAGGTACCACCGCGGCTGCCAGCGACGCAGCTTCATGATTGGACCCTGAGCGTGCCTGGGGAAAGAGCTTGCGGAAACTACCCAGGGGGGAAGCTTGTAGCACTTCATCCCCCAGCGTTCAAGACGAGCCCGGCACGTTGCCCCGCTGCGCTGGCGCGGCGATATTGGCCTCATGGAGCTCGTCGATGCCAGCACTGCGGAAGGGTACTTGCGCCGCACCGGGCGCCTCGGGCCTGCTGACCAAGTCCAGGTCGAACGCCTCGCGGGGGGCGTCTCCAACGAAGTGCTGCGGGTGACCCGCGGCGACGGCACTGCGACCTCGAGCTTTGTTCTCAAACAGGCGCGCCCGCAACTGCGTGTTCCCCAACCCTGGTTCTGCACCGTCGAACGCATCTGGCGCGAGACGGCGACGTTGGCGGCTTGCCAGCCCCTCGTCCAGCCCGGTCAGGTGCCGAGGATTCTGTTCGAGGATCGCGAGAACTACTTGTTTGCCATGACGGCCGCGCCGCGCGACCACCGCACCTGGAAGCACGATCTCCTGGCCGGAGTCGTCGACCTCGAGATCGCCCGGCAGTGCAGCCGGCTGCTGGGAGCCATCCACGCCGGCAGTTGGCGCGACGCACGGATCGCCCGCGAGTTCGCAGACCGGCAGTTGTTCGACGAGCTGCGGCTCGACCCGTATTACCGCACTGTCGCCCGCCAGGTGCCCGAGGCGGCGCAGGCCTTCGCACAGTTGATCGACTCGATCGCCGCGAACTGCTGTGCCCTGGTGCATGCGGATTTCAGTCCCAAGAATATCCTGCTCTTCTCGGGGGGGCTGCTCCTGGTCGATTACGAGACCGGGCATTACGGCGATCCCGCCTTTGATCTCGGGTTCTTCTTCAGCCACTTGTTCTTGAAGGCGTATTACCACGCACCGCGGAGCGCCTCAATGCTTGCGGCCGTCCAGGCTGGCTGGGATGCCTATCGGCGCGAAGTTGAACCGCGCATCCCGGCGCGCGACTGGGGCGCTTTGTCGGCACGCTGGACCCGGCATCTGGGGGGCTGTCTCTGGGCACGCCTCGAGGGGAAGAGCCAGGTCGAGTATCTCACTGCGACGCCGCAGCGCAAGTCCGCTCGAGCGTTGGCCCGCTCACTCCTGTTTCAACCGACGGATGGACCAGGCGCCATCCAGCAACTCGAAGCGTCGCTCGCCGACGGATGGAACGCATGACTCGAATCGCCCACCTCCACGCCCGCGAAGTCTTGGACAGCCGCGGGCAGCCCACGATCGAAGTCGAACTGCGATGCGCCAACGGCAGCGGCGGGCGGGCGATCGTCCCCTCCGGCGCGAGCACCGGGAAGTTCGAGGCCCACGAACTGCGCGACGGCGATCCCGAGCGGTACGACGGGCGGGGCGTGCGGCGGGCGATCGCCCACATTCATGAGACGATCGCGCCGCGTCTGCTCGGCCGCGACCCGGCCCAGCAAGAAGCCATCGACGCCGAGCTCCTGGCGCTCGATCCCACACCGCAAAAAACCCAACTCGGCGGCAACGCCCTGCTGGGCGTATCGCTGGCCGCCGCCCATGCGGCCGCCGCGGCACAGGGCTGCGAACTCTACGAGCACCTGTCGCAGCTCTGGCAAGCGTCGGCCGGCGAAGCGCGCCAGCCGGCGCCGCCGACGCTGCCGCTGCCGATGACGAACATGATTTCCGGCGGGTTGCATGCCGGTGGCAACCTCGACTTTCAGGACGTGCTGATCCAGCCGGTCGGCGCTCCGGATTACCCCACGGCGCTCGAGTGGATCGTCCGCGTCTATCGCCGGCTGGGCAAGCTGCTGGGCGACGCCGGCTACGAGGGGCGGCTCGTCGGCGACGAAGGGGGCTTTGGCCCCCGGCTGCAGAGCAATCGCCAGGCGATCGAATTCGTCGTCCAGGCGATCGAGCACGCCGGACTCGTGCCAGGCAGCCAGGTCAACCTGGCGCTCGACGTGGCCGCCACGCACTTTTTTGCCGACGGTCGTTACCGGTTGGCTTCCACGGGGGGCGCGGTACTGAGCGCCGCGCAGCTGATCGATCAGCTCGCAGAACTGGTCGACGCCTTCCCGATCGCCAGCATCGAAGATCCCTTGGCCGAGGATGATTGGGAGGGGTGGCAAGCGATCACCCGGCGGTTGAGCGATCGGGTGCGCCTGGTGGGCGACGACCTCTTCACGACTAATGCCACCCGTCTGCAACGCGGCATCGAGTTGCAGGCCGCCAATGCCGTGCTGATCAAGGTCAATCAGATCGGCACGCTGACCGAAACCTTCGCAACGATGCGGCTGGCCAACCGGGCGGGCTATCAGTGCGTCGTCTCGGCCCGCAGCGGCGAGACTGAAGACAGCACCATCGCCGATCTGGCGGTGGCGACCGGAGCCGCGCGGATCAAGATCGGCTCGATCGTCCGCAGCGAGCGGCTGGCCAAGTACAACCGCCTGCTGCGGATCGCCGAGCGGGTCGCAACCCCGGCCTGGCGCTGACAAGCCGCGACTTTGGCGTTTTTGCGCGTTTTGACGAATTCGGAGAATTTCAAGATGAGCGGCTACTTTGTCGATAAATCCGATTGTTCCCGACACTCCCTCTTCCCCGGCGTGCTGTTGCAGACCATGGCCGGAGCGCAGATGACCCTGTCGCTGGTGGAGATGGAGCCGCACGCCGTCATCGAAATGCACAGCCATCCGCACGAGCAGATTGGCTACATGATCGAAGGGGAAGCGGAGTTCGTCGTCGGGGGGGAAACGCGCACCGTGAGCGCCGGTCAGATGTGGAGAATTCCGGGCGGCGTGCCGCACCGGGTCACCGCTGGCGCCCGCCCCGTGCGCGCTGTGGACGCATTCTATCCCATTCGAGAGGATTACCGGTGAACGCGCACATCCAGGGGGGACGGGCGCGCCAAGCCGCATGGCTGGCGCTCTTGGGATTCGTTTCGGTCGCGACAGGCTGCGCATGGGGAGATCATCGCCCTAAAGTCGAGATGGACTCGGCCGCCGGCCTCTACGACAGTGCCAGGCTCGAATACAAACTTGACGCCGGGCAGTTGAACCTGCCGCTGGCCGTGACCCGCGTCGAAGGGCAGCTCGTCTCCTACGACCAGGTCCCCAGCACGCCGACGCGCGACACCTCGGTCGGCACGCTCAAGATCGAGTATCCGCACCCGGAGGGTCGCCCCGGCTTCGCCCGCGCTCGGTTGGAAATCACCTCCAAGGCCAGTGGAGCCGCGCCGGCCACGCCCGAGTCGACTTCGTCGTGGAGCAAAGTCGCGAAGTCCATGAATCCGAAGCGCCTCTGGACCTCCGCGGCCAAGCATCAGATCGACGAGACTTGGGAGTTCGACGTTCCCCGCGAGCAGCTCGACATGGCGGTTGCCAGCCTGAACCGCGCCGGCTATTTCGATGCCCGCCAGCAGGGA
>JAEUIK010000017.1 GCA_016793185.1 Planctomycetaceae bacterium
ACTCGAGATTCGCCTTCTGGCCCGCCACCACCGTGACCTGCTTGGTCTCGGTCAGCGTGCGGCCGTCGCGAACCACTTCAGCGCGAATCTCATACGAGTAGCTGGCACCCGGCTGCAAACCCCGCGAGACATAGCTGCGGGCACTGCCGGTGCTCGAGGTCGTGTTGCCGTTGACGAAAATCTTGGCGTCGGTCGGAACCCAGACGCTCAGCATCACCGCGTCGCGGCTGAGCCGAGTCGAGGCATCGGCCGGGGGTTCCGTGCCTTCCGGCATCGGAGTTTCGACTTCGGGCGTGACCGCCGGCTGGCTCTGGACTTCGTACGGCTGACCTTCGGTCACGACCGTGCCACCCGCACAACCACCCGAGCAACCGCCGCTCGAACCGTAGTAGACGGCTCCGCCCGAGCATCCACCCGAGCAGCCGCCCGACGAGCCCCAGCATCCGCCGCTCGAACCACCCGAGCTACCCCAGCAGCCGCCGGAGCATCCGCCCGACGAACCACCCGAGCTACCCCAGCAGCCCGACGAACCATGATGACGCCAATGACGGTGGTGGCCCCAGCTTCCGCCAGACGACCCCCAACCCCAGCAGCCGCCGGACGAGCCGCCCGAGCAACCGCCCGAGCTACCCCAGCAGCCCGAGCTGCCGTGGTGCCAGCGCCAGAAGGCGTGGGCCGAGGTGGTGTCGAACGCCAGTCCGATGGCACCCACCAAAGCGGCCAAGATCAACTTCTTACTAAACATCCGAGTCATAGAATTTGTCTCCCTTACCGGTCTCTCTTAACCGTTGGTTTCTGGGTCCTCCGCAGAACATACCAACCGTAGCACGCAATTCAAGAAAGTGCGTAGTTTTTCTGGATCACGAAGGATGAGAAAAGTGCACAAGGATTTACGGTTAGGACAACCGGTACAACCGGATGTCGGGTCTCCCGACAACCGGTCCAGGCGGCCCGACCCAAGGTTCTAAAGTCTTTGCCCTAAGACACTTCAAATCCGCTACCTCGCGAAATACCGCATCCTCGCCCTGCCAGCAAGCTGGCACCCCCTGGGGGAGGAGCACAACTCGCCTCGCGGCGGGGCATCCCTCGCCGCTATGATCCCGCCCCCCCGGAGCGTGAGCGTGGGTCAAGTGCCAGCACGCCCCGACCGGGGTTTCCAAGCACTCCGAACGCCGGCAGCGAAGGAACATGCCATGGTGAGCCGAGACTGGGCGAGCCGGCTCCCCTGGGAGATGGTGGCCGTCGCGGTCGGGCTCATTCTCTTGGGCTGGCTCGGGATCGCCCGAGCCGAGGAATTGGCCGACCACCCGGGTCGTTTCCTGCCGCGGCAGATGTTCTGGCTGCCGCTGGGCCTGGCGGCAATGGTTGGGGTGGCGCTCCCCAGCTACCGGCCGCTGTGTCGGTGGAGCTACGCGATTTTCCTGGCGGCGCTCGTGGCGCTGGTGCTCGTCTACTTTTTCCCGCCGGTCAACGGCGCGCGACGCTGGATTCGCCTGGGGCCCGTCGGATTCCAGCCCTCGGAGTTTGCGAAGATCGGCTTCGTCATGGCCACGGCGCGGTACCTGATGCATCGCGACAACCAACGGCGCTTCCGCGGGCTCTTTGCACCGCTGGGGCTGGTGCTGATTCCGTGCGTGCTCATCCTCCGCGAGCCCGACCTGGGAACCGCGCTGCTTTTCCCGCCGGTGCTGGTCGTGATGCTATACGTCGCCGGCGCCCGCAGCGGAGACCTGCTCAAGCTGGCGCTGCTGGGGGCACTCTGCGCGCCGCTGCTGTGGACGCAGATGACCCGCGAGCAGAAATCGCGCATCACGGCGCTGGCTGAGTCGACGGCCCCGGGACAGCGCCCGAGCGACGACGCTTACCACCTCCAGCAATCGAAACGGATGATTGCGCTGGGGAGCCTCTGGGGGAGCCTCGTCCAGGGAGACGCGGTCACCGATCGCGGCGCCTATCGCCTGCCCGAGGCCCATACCGATTTCATTTTTTCCGTGCTCTGCGAACGCCTGGGGCTGGCGGGAGGAGCCTTGATCCTGGGGCTGTACTTCGTACTGATCTGGCGCGGCGCGCGGGTCGCGCGGCAATCGCGCGAACCCTATGGACGACTTCTCGCCGCGGGGCTGACCGCTTTGCTGGCCGTGCAAGTGGTCATCAACACGGCGATGACCATCGGCCTGGCGCCCATCACAGGCATGTCGTTGCCGCTGATGAGCTATGGCGGCTCGGGGCTGCTCGCCCACGCCATCGTCGTGGGCTTGCTGCTCAACGTCGGGGCCAGGCCGGGCTACGAAGTCGGGCCCGAACCCTTCCGCTATCGGCTGGAACCCGCCCGCTGAGCCGCGGGTTTCGCGGCGGGCGCTGCCGAGATGCGCACGTCATCGACCGACAAGCGCCCGGTCGCGCCGAACAAGCCCACGCGGACGATCGCCTCGCGGGCCTTGGGGGGAACGCGCACGCGGGCCGAGTGCTCGCGCCACTCGCTGCTCCCTTTCCAGGTGCCGAGCTGCTGCTCGCCGAGACTGCCGCGCCGTTCGTCATAAAACATGACGGCCAACGTCGCGGTTTGGTCCGACAGCGAACCCGGCACGATGTTCTCGGCGCGAATCCACGCCGAGACGTCCAGCTCGTGAATCTGCCGCCCATCGACGGCGAAGCCCTGCAGGGCCGCGCTGTTGCGCCCCCGGTCGTTGTTGTGGAACGTGACGAAGCGCGTCCCCTCGCGCGGAACCGCACCCCCCTGCCCCGCTTCGACCAGCTCCAGTTGTCGCTGGTAGTGCCAGCCGGCCACTTTCTCCTGCTGCAAAACGTTGGCATCGGTGATCTTGGCCAGCTCCTCGAATCCGCCGTTCTGAATGCCGGGCTGGAGCGGATCCGGAAGTATACGTCGCCCCGACTCCGCTTCGCCCGTCATCGGCACGAAGAGCGTCGGCCGGAGCGCCTCGGAGACGAGCTGCCCATCCTGTTTCTTGAAGAGATAGAGAATCTGCTGATAGCGCTCGCCGAGCGGCACGATCAGCCGCCCCCCTTCGCGCAGTTGATCCACCAGCGGTCGCGGCACGCTCTCGGGCGAGCAGGTCACGATGATCTTGTCGAAGGGCGCATGCTCGGGCCATCCGAGAAAACCGTCCCCCACCTTCGTGAACACGTTTTCATACTTCAGCCGCTTGAGCGTCCGCGCGGCGCGCTTTCCCAACGGCTCGACGATCTCGATGGAGTACACTTCCTTGACCAGCGGGCTGAGAATGGCCGCCTGGTAGCCGCTGCCGGTGCCGATCTCGAGCACTTTGTCCCCCGGCTGCGGGTCGAGCTCTTCGGTCATGTAAGCCACCACGAACGGGGGCGATATCGTTTGCCCCTCGCCGATCGGCAGCGCCATGTCGTAGTAGGCTTTGTCGCGCTCCGAGGCAGGCATGAACTCATGCCGCGGCGTCGCCCGAGCCGATTCGAGAACCCGGGGGTTCTTGATGCCGGCCCCCATCAGCTCCTCGCGCACCATCCGCTCGCGGGCCTGGTCGAACGACGCGGGCCGTGTGGGGCGCTGCGCCAGCGCGGGCGCTCCCCCCCCCCCCCCGGCAAGCGCACCGAGCAGGACCGCAATCGCAAGCAGCAAGCGTGGGCGTGGCGACATCAGTTCAACTTCCTGTTCCCGGGGGACATCTCCAGTCTAACGTGGCGAACCACGCGGAGGCACGCCGACTCCTCCGGGGTTCCCCCGCGGGGTCCATTGGCGGATCCGCGCGGGTTTGCGATAATCGTGAGAACTGCTGCAATCCCCCCCCGGGCGGCAGTTCCATCGGTCGGTAGGCGGGCCTGCGAAGGGATCCATCTCCATGCTCAATCAAGCCCTCAAGGACGCGGTCTCGCGCCGCGTGCTCCCCTACGTGCGGACGCCCGCGCAATACAACGGCGGCGAATTGAATGCCGTCGTCAAGGATCACCGCCACCTCCGCGGCCGGCTCTGCATGGCCTTTCCCGACACCTATGCGATCGGCATGAGCCACCACGGGCTGCAGGTTCTCTACACGCTGATGAACCAACGTCCCGACTGGGTCTGCGAGCGGGCCTTCACGCCGTTGCCCGACATGGAGGAGGCGCTGCGCAAAGAAGGCCTCCCGCTCTACAGCCTCGAGACCTTTACCCCGCTGGGCGAGTTCGACGTCCTGGGGTTCAGCCTCCAGTACGAGATGAGCTACACCAACCTGCTCACGGTCCTCGACCTGGCGGGCATCCCGCTGCACGCTGCCGACCGGACGCTCGAACACCCGTTGATCCTGGCCGGCGGCCCGTGTGCGCAGAACCCCGAACCGCTGGCTCCGTTTGTCGATCTGTTTGTGACTGGCGACGGCGAGCCGAGCCTCCCCGCCATTTGCGACGCCTGGCTCGCCGGGCGCGAGGCGCTCGCCGCAGCGGGTCGCCGCGACGCGGAGGCGCGCGAGGAGGTGCTGGCCGATCTGGCCGTGCGAATCCCGTTCGCCTATGCCCCCCGCTTTTATGTGCCGCAGTACGATGCCGAGGGGACTTTCCTCGGGCTCGAGCGCACGCGCGACGACGTGCCCGACACGATCGAGCCCGCGGTGATCACGTCGCTCGAAGAAATCCCGCTGCCGACCGCGCCGGTCGTCCCCTATGTCGAAAGCGTCCACGACCGGATCGCGATCGAGATCATGCGCGGCTGCCCGTGGCAGTGCCGCTTTTGCCAAAGCACGGTCATCAAGCGCCCGCTGCGGATCCGCGAAGTCGAAACCATTGTGCAGGCGGCGCTCGAGAGCTACCGCAACACGGGCTACAACGAGATCTCGCTGCTGTCCCTTTCGACGAGCGATTATCCGTATTTTGAGCCCCTGATCCGCCGCATGCAGGAGGTCTTCGCCCCGCTGGGGGTGAGCATCGCGATCCCCAGCCTGCGCGTGAACGAGACCCTCAAAACGGTCGCGACGATTCTGGCGACCGATCGCCGCTCGGGATTGACGCTGGCCCCCGAGGTCGCCCGCGACGACATGCGCGAGCAAATTCGCAAGAAGATCTCCAATCAGGATCTCTACGACGGCTGCCGCGAAGCCTTCCGCAACGGCTTCACGCACGTCAAGCTCTACTTCCTCTGCGGGCTGCCCGGCGAGCGTCCCGTCGATCTCGACGGGATCGTCGACATGGCGGAAACGATCGCCAAGATCGGCCGCGAAGAGCTGAACTATTTTCCGAAGGTCACCGCCAGCGTCTCGAACTTCGTGCCGAAGGCCCACACGCCGTATCAGTGGAACGGCATGCAGACGCGCGAGTACTTCCACTGGGCCCACCGCTATATGAAGGATCGCTGCCGCATTCGCAGCGTGACGATCAAGTGCCACCCGGTCGAAACCAGCCTGCTCGAGGGGCTCTTGAGCCGGGGCGACCGGCGGATGGCCGAGGTGATCGAGCTGGCCTGGCGCCGCGGCGCGCGGCTCGATAGCTGGATGGAGTACGCCCATCCGCAGCGCTGGTGGGACGCCCTGGCCGAAACCGGACTCGACGCCGAGAAGTCGATCCACGAGGCCTACCCCGTGCAGTCGCGGCTGCCGTGGGATCATCTGAACGTCAAAAAGGGCCGGGCCTACCTCGAAAAGGAACAGGGCCGGGCCGTGTTGCAGCTGGCAGCGATGGCGGGCGCAACTTAGAGATCCTCTCAAAACCGGTGTGCCCGAGGGAGACCGTCCCCGCGGCCACCGCCGGCCGAAAACAGGGCAAGCGTGACGCTGCCGCTCCGGCTAACATGCCGACGGTGCGAACGCCTGCCGCTCAGGCTGGCTTAAGTGCGCAGGTTTGGGGCCCCCCGAGCCAGCGAGTGCGCACTTAAGGCGCGTGGTACACGCGCGCGTGAGCCTGGCGGATCGTCAGGCGTCGCCGAGCGCGGGCGAAAATCCTTGCGCGGGTAGCCCGACTTGAAGCCGGCAACTTCGGCGACTGTAAACCGCTCCGAGAGGGCGTTTCAGAACTTCGGATCGATTGGGGGCCAGGCTATCGCGTCTACTACGCGATGTTCGGACGAACCGTGGTACTGCTGCTCTGTGGCGGGGACAAACGCCGGCAATCGGCCGACATCGATAAGGCCGTTGAGTATTGGAAGGACTACAAGCAGAGGACGCAAAAGCCATGAAGCGCAAAGCCAGCATTTCGCACGACAAGGCGATCGTCCAGGAGCTGCGCGACGATCCGGATTTCGCATCGGAGTACCTTAAGGCTGCTCTCGAAGAATCGGACGAGCCGCAGGTGCTGCTGATTGCATTGCGACATCTCGCCGAAGCCAAAGGCGGACTGGCAAAAGTTGCCAAGGCCGCTGGCATCGAACGCGAAAGCCTCTACCGGGCACTTTCGCCGAAGGGTAATCCGCGGTTGTCGACGCTGATCGCAGTCACGAAGGCGATCGGACTGAAATTGACGGTCGAATGGGCCAAATGACCGCCAAACCTGATTCTGGAGATGGAATTACATCCCCGCTGCCCGTCGCGCTCATGACACCGATCGTTTACTTCGGCGCGGCCTGGGGCTTGCGTGCCGTCTCCTGCGGCACAGCAGCGAGGCGCTCCAGCTCGGCCAACGCCTCGTCGCGCACCGCCCCCTGCGACTGCCTGGCTGCCGTCTCAAAAAAAATGCGGGCGCTCCCCCAACGTCCTCGCGCGGCCGCGTCCCGCCCGTTGGCCATCGCTTTCCCGGCGGCCTGCTCGCGTTCGACGTCGCCCTGCCGACGGTCAAGCCGTGCCGCGGCGAGGCGTCGGCTGAGAGTCGGTTCGGCGGCGGCGCGATTCGCGGCGGCACCTTCGCCGCGGACCAGCAGATTGCCCGCGGGTCCAATCTCGTCGGTCGAAAAGCCGTGCGGGACGACGGCCAGGCCGTGCGGACTGTCGCCGGCTGCCGCGGCCGAGTTCCGCAGCAGCGGATTGAGCGGAGAGTAGGATCGGGCGTGACCGGAGCGCGACCGCCGCATGAGATCGCGATACGGCCCGCCGCTATCCGGGATCGAGACCGACGTCTGGACGCTGAAGTACGAAAAGGTCGGCAACTGGACGGTGGTGGCGAGTTGCTGCGACCAGACCACGGTGGGTTGCAGCGCGGCCCCGATCGCCGCACCCGCGAATACCCAGGTCAAGCGGAAGGCTCGGGCGCTCATTCCGGCAGTCTACCGATTTGGCCGCCAGCGGGTCAAAGGAAAAGGCGCTCAGTAATTGAACGGAATGCCTCGGGCGCGCAGGTCGGCGACAAACTGCGGCGTGGACGTGTATTGGACGGCGTCAAAGCCCGCCTCGCGGGCGCCGTGGACGTTCGCGGCCACATCGTCGACGTAGAAGACTTCTTCCGGCGCCACGCCCGCCAGTTCGGCCGCCTCGAGGTAGATCTCGCGTTCCGGCTTCATGCGTCCGAGGCGGAAACTCAAGGCGACGCACTCGAACGCGTCGGGGATCATGCTGTACCGGCCATCGGCAAAGAACTGCCAATGCAGGTCGCTCGTGTTCGAGAGCAGGCCCACGCGGTGGCGGGCGGCGATCAATTGCCCCAGGACCGCCCGCATGGTCACGTTCACGTGGAAGATATCGCTGCCAGCCACGGCCAGCCGCTGGTAATCGGGACGGCAATTGAACTCGGCGCAGAGCGCCTCGTAGAATTGCTCGTTGCTGATCCGGCCGTACTCGCAATCGAGCTCGAGCGGCGTGTCGAACAACAGCCGCCGCACGGCGTCGGCTTCGACGCCGATCACCTCGGCCAGCTGCCGGCACATCCGGTCGTGGCTGAAGTACAGCAGCACGTTGCCGAGATCGAAATAAAGAAACGACGGGGGGGCGCCGTGCTCGGCGCGAGTTTCCTGCGGTTCCTGCATAATGCCTTACAGCTCGCGAAGCTGGATGTCCTTATACCAGGCCTCGCTGGGCGGGCCTCCATGAATCTGCACGCCGATCACCCCCTGGGTTTCGATCTTGTCGTCGGGCTCGGTGTAATCGACGGTCTGGAATCCGTTGATCCACAACCGAATGCGCTTGCCTTCGCAGCGGATTGTGTAGTCATTCCAGTCGTCGCGCTGCAGCACCTTCGCCAGTTCGGCGACGGGCGCGCGGACAAGGATCTTGTTCCGCCGCGACTCGTCGTACAAACAGCCCCACCAACCGTCTCCCAGGTCCGCCTGGTAGCCCCGGACCTCGTGGTGGTTGGGAATGCGCTGGCTGCGGAACTGGACCCCCGCGTTGGCCCCCTGGCCCAGGACCTTAAACTTCAGCTTGAGCTCGAAGTCGCCAAATTCGCGCTTCGTGCACAGAAACTCGTTGCGGGGAATCTTCTGGTCGAGCTTGCCTGCCACGATAGCGCCATCCGCGACGCGAAACCACTCGAGATTCCCCTCCCAGCCGTCGAGCGTCTTGCCGTCGAACAACGGGCGCCAGGCGGCGGCCTCCTTGCGCGCCGGCGCCGGGGGTGTCTCGTCGGCCGCGTCACTGACACTGGGAACGGCAGCGCTCCATGCCAGCATGACGCCGCACCACAGACTCTGCAGCGCGATCACGATCGAGCGTTTCATCGACGGGGCTCCCCTCACGTCCGCGGCTTCCAGGGTCTAGAGCATAGGGGATTCGCCGCAGGATGCCAACGCGCCGCCCGTGGTCAGCACGGCAAGCCGCCTTATAATGTCAATTGGTGCTGGGACGCCGAAATCCTTGATCGCGGAGCCTGCTGACGATGCCCCTTGTCGAGACGCTTGCCAAGTGTTGGGAATTCAATCGCGGTCGCACGTTGGCGCTGTTGGAGCTCATCGAGCAAGAAGGGGATCCGGTCGCGGTCCTCGGCTGGCGTCCGGGACCGGGACGGGCCCACATCGGCTGGCAGCTCATGCACATCGGGATCACCGAGGACATCTTCGCGACCGAGCGGCTCGCCGAACGCACCTCCCCCTGGGAGTCGCTCCGACCCCGCTTCCGCGGCGGCAGCCAGCCCGATGACCAAATCCCCACGCCGGGCCAGATTCGCGAGGTGCTGGCCGGTAGCCGCGGGGCTCTCTTGCAAACGCTCAAGGACTTTGGCGACGACCGCCTCAAGGAGATTCCCGAGAAGCTCCGGGAACGCAACTGGCGCGTCGTCGACGTGCTGAACATCATTGGCTGGCACGAGGCCCATCATCAGGGACAAGCCCACCTGACTTACAACCTCCACAAAGCCCATCGCGGCGTGTAGCTCGTGCCGGCTTCCCCCGGGGAGTCCGGGCTGCGGGAGTTTGCCGACCGGCGGATTCGGCTGGTACGCCCCGGCCGTCGGGAATATCGTTGAACGAAACGGCTTCCCAATCCTTTCGAGGGCGCACCGTCGCGGCACGATGGTTCCTGACGGTTTCATCCAACGCATGAGCGTGCTCCTGCTGGTCGGAGCCTGTTGGCTCGCGCCGCCGCTGGCGGCCCAAGATGTCGCCGAGCTGCAACAACTGCTCGATCGCTTCGGCAAGGTGCTGCAAGCCGGAGATTACGAGGAGGCCGAAAGGCAAGCGCAGTACCTGCTGGGCGTGGCCGAGAAGAACCTCCGCGCCCATCCCAAGATC
The DNA here is from genome assembly GCA_016793185.1 of Planctomycetaceae bacterium. GTDB lineage: Bacteria > Planctomycetota > Planctomycetia > Pirellulales > JAEUIK01 > JAEUIK01. Next base: position 9,545 of record JAEUIK010000017.1, read on the forward strand.
CTGGCGGGCTTCTACGATGTGGTCGGCGATCTCTACTACGACCAAGGCCAGTATCGCGCGGCCGAGCCCTATTACGCACGGAACGTCAAACTCCGCGAGGCGGCCTTCGGCCGCGCCAGCCAAGAAGTCGCCATAGCGCTGCACGCCCAGGGGGACGCCGTTTACTATCAGCAGCGGTACCCCGAAGCCGCGGCCCTCTACCGGCAGGCCCTTGAGATTCGCCAGCGCGTGCTGGGGCAAAACCACCTCGAGACCGCCCAGAGCTGGCGCGAGCTCGGCTATGCGTTCTACATGGCGAACGAATACGACAAAGCCTGGCAGTGCTACGAGCAGGTGCTGGCGATTCGCAAGCGGTTGCGGGGGGCTACCGACCCGCTTGTCGCCAACGCGCTGCGCGAGATGGGAAACATCCGCTATTACCAGCGCCGCTACGGCGACGCCCTGCCGCTGTACGAGCAGGCGCTGGCCATTCGCAGCCAGGCGCTCGGCGAGTCCGATCTCGAGGTGGCCGAGAGCTTGATCGACCGCGGCGATTGCCTCGACGAGCTTCTCCGCCCGGCCGATGCCGAGGACGACTATCGCCGCGCGGTCGAGATCTACCGGGAGCTTGCGCCCGCCGAGTCCGCAACGGCGCAAGCCCTGCGCAAATGGGCCAGCGTCCTGATGAACCTCGCCCGCCACGACGAGGCCGACGCGCTCTTCAAACAGGCCCTGGCGATCGATGAGGCCCTCGATCCGCAGAGCAACGCTGTGGCGCAATCGCTGGGGGGGCTCGCCATGATCAAGCACCATCAGGGGCGCTATGCCGAGGCCGAGCCGCTCTACCGCCGCTCGCTGGCGATTCGCGAGCGGCTCGACCCGCCCGAGCCCGTGCAACTGGCGATCAGCTGCAACAACCTATCGAACCTCTACCTGGATCTGGGGCGCTATGCCGAGGCCGAAAAGCTCTGCCGCCAGGCCTTAACGCTGCGCGAGGCGAATCTCTCTCCCGACGACCCCGAGATCGCCACCAGCCTGAACAATCTCGGCGCCGTGCTCCGCCGGCAAGGGCGCAATCGCGAAGCCGAGCCCTACTATCGCCGCGCCTTGGAACTGCGCGAACAGAACCTTCCCCCCGACCATCCGGATATCGGCTCCAGCCTGCGGAACGTCGCCAACCTGCACATGGCGCTGGGCGACTACGATCAGGCCGAGGCGCTCTTTCGCCGCGCCGTGAAGATCTACGCCGCGGCCTACGGGCCCGACCACGCCGACACGGCCAGTTGCCAATCGGTGCTGGCCGACGCCTTCTGGCAGCAAGGGCGCAAAGACGACGCGCGGGCCCTGTACGCCGAAGTCCTCGCCTCGCTGGAGCGCGCGCTCGGGACCACCCACCCGGATATCGCCCAGCCGTTGTACGACCTGGCCTGGTGTCACTTCGATGCCGGCAACAATTCGGCGGCCGAAGAGTTGCTCGATCGGGCCGTCGACATCGATCGGCAGTTCCCCTTGAGCCCGCAGACTGCCTACGGCATTTACTTTTTCCGGGCGCGGATCAATCGCCAGGCCGAGCGGAAGTCGGAAGCCAATCGCGACCTCCAGCGGGCAATGCAATTGGCCGAACAACTGCGCGGCTCCAGCGCAGGAGCCGAGCTGGAGCGGGCTGATTTCTTCGCCTCGTTCGCCCAGGCCTTCGAAACGATGATCGAATGGCAGTTGGAAGATGGCGACGTCGAGCGCG
>JAEUIK010000036.1 GCA_016793185.1 Planctomycetaceae bacterium
AGCTTGTGCGCGGGGGCCTGGATCGACCAGTCGTTGAGGGCGAGCTCGCGTCCCAGTTCGAGGTACTTCAGCGCGCCGTCGAATCCCACCAGCCAGACGTTGAGCGCGCACCACGCCAGACCCGCGGGCAGCGCTCCCCACAACATGCGCGGGTAGCGGAGGATGCAGATCAACCCGAACAGCGCCAGCACATTGGGCTTGTACAGGGCCAGCGCCAACACGGCCCCCGCAGCGGCGGGGCGCCCGGCGTGCAAGAGGACGCACGTTCCGGTCGCAACCGCAACCACGATCGGCGAGAGCTGCCCGCCGATGATCGCTTCGAGCACGATCGGCGCCGTCGCGGCTCCCCACCAGGCGGTCGCCCGCCAGCGACCGCTGGCCAGGCCCGTCGCCCTTACCAGGAGCGCGATCGATCCGCCGCACAGCCCCGCACTCATGACGGCGAAGAGCGTGCTCGCGATCCCGTAGGGCAAGGCCGCCAGCGGGGTCATGACCAGCCCGAACGCGGGCGGGTAGCGATAGGGAATGCAGTACGCCGGATCGATGCCGGGGATCAGCAGCTGCAAGCGGCGCTGCTGCTCGGCCACGTCGTAGAGCTGCGCGAGATCGTGCTTGAGAACCATCCGGCCGGCGATGTAGAAGGTCGGAAAATCTCCCCCCCAAGGAGTCCCGCTGCCGTCCAGCAGGTTGTCGAAGGGATAGAAGTAAAACCCCCAGCCCAGCAGGATCATCAGGGCCGAGGTCAGCCCGAGGATGCGGACTCGGTCGGCGAGCTGCTGCTCGGGGGATTCCAATCCCGGCGATCGAAACGGGGGCGACATCGGACGGCTCCGCGGCGAGTGACGACTTCCTGTCAGCGAACGGGTGGAGGAACGGGCGTGGTGCAAGCGGGCGGGGACCACGCGCTGCGGGATGGGGCGCAATGCCCGGCATGCTGGCACCCGGCCTGCACAAATCTAGGTCACGCCGGCGGCTGGCGGGGGCCCCGGCGGGAAGCTGCCGATTCGGCTTGCGGCAGGTTGCCCCGCGGCTTGGCGAGAGATTACGATAGGGGACCGTTTATGGGCCGGGCCGGCGCGCCGCAGTGCCAGCCGCCGCGGCTTTCGGTTTGCTTCTTGGGGTCCTCCTTTCTCCGCGAGATTCCATTCCCATGCGCACTTGCCTGATTCGACGCGTCGCCGTTTCCTTGCGGGCCCTCGCGATGTTCGCTCCTCTGCTCGCAGCAAGCGCGCAGCTGACCGCGGCCGAAGCTCCCACTTCGCCCGTCAATGCCGAGGCCCTGGCCAAGAGCGTGACGATCAATCGCGATGCCTGGGGCGTGCCGCACATCGACGGTCCGACCGACGAGGCGGTCGTCTTCGGCTTTGCCTACGCCCAGGCGCAGGACTATTTCTGGCAGGTCGAAGATTCGTACGTACTGGCCTTGGGACGCTATGCCGAGCTGTACGGCGAGAAGGCCGCGAAGTCCGACATCTTGAACCGCGCCTTCGAGGTACCGCAGCGCTCGCGCGAGGATTTTCAGAAGCTCGATCCCGAGAGCCGCGCCATCGCCGAGGCGTTCGTGGCAGGCTTGAACTATTACCTCGACAAGCATCCCGAGGTGAAGCCTCGGCTGATCACGCGCTTCGAGCCTTGGCACATGCTCGCCCTGGGACGGCAGGTGGTTCTGGAAATGGCCTACGGCAACACCGGCGCCCCCAAGGACGCCGTGCCGAGCGAGTACGAGATGATCACCAAGTCGCAGGGCTCGAACGCCTGGGCGATCAGCCCCAGCCGGACGAAGTCGGGCAAGGCGATGCTGTTTTGCAATCCCCACCAGCCGTACTTCGGCTACGGCCAGTTCTACGAAGCCCACCTCCGCAGCGGCGAGGGGTGGAACTTTTCGGGGGCGACCTTCTTTGGCGGTCCGATCCCGACCGTCGGTCACAACGAGCACGCCGGCTGGTCGTTCACGGTCAATAAGCCGAGCGTCGGCAGCTCGTGGCGCGTGAAGTTCGACGATCCCGCCCAACCGCTCAACTATCGCCATGGCGAGGGCTACAAGACGGCGGTCGAGTGGAAAGACAAGATCAAGATCAAGAAGCGCAAGGGATTCGAGGAACGCGAGCTCACGTTCCGCAAGACGCACCACGGCCCGGTCGTCAAGAAGGAGTCCGACAACGTCTACATCGTCGCCCAGGTCGGCAAGTTCAACGAGGCGCTCTTCTCGCGGCAGAACCTGCAAATGATGCGGGCCAAGAACCTGCAAGAGTTCCGCGCGGCGATGGGCAACCTCGACTTCCACATCTTCAATACGGTGTACGCCGACAAGCACGGCGACATCATGTTCCTCTACAACGGCATCGTGCCGAAACGCGACCCGCAGTTCGACTGGGAGCGCCCCGTCGACGGCAACGATCCGCGCACCGATTGGACCGGCATTCACCCGATCGACGACCTGCCCCAGGTGATCAATCCGGCGGCCGGCTACGTGCAGAGCTGCAATGGCACCCCCTTCACGACGACCGACGACGGCAACGGCTTCATCGGGGACTACCCGTCATACATGGTGCGCGAAAAGCACGACGACAAGCGCCGCTGCCAGGTCTCGCGGATGCTGCTGCGGAAGATGGACGACGTGACGTTCGATCAATGGCAGGAAGCCGCGTTCGACACGACCGTCTATTGGGCATTGACCGAGTTCCCCAAGTACAAGCGCGAGTGGGATCGGCTCCGGCACACGAATCCGGAGCTGGCCCAGGCCGCGGAGCCTTACCTGCTCCACCTGCTGGACTGGGATTACAAGTGCAGCCTCGAGTCGACGCAGACGAGCCTCTGCTGCGGCTGGTACGAAATTCTC
>JAEUIK010000078.1 GCA_016793185.1 Planctomycetaceae bacterium
CGCCGAGGCTCTCGGACGTACGAATTTTCTTGCCGACCGCGGCCACGGCCAAGGTCGTGGTGGCGCTCACCGGCTTGTCGTCGATGATCACGGTGCTGGCCCCGCTCGAGGCGTCGACGCTCACGGGCTTGGCCCCGGTCAGATCGAGCTGGTAGCGGAGGACTTCGAGCAGCGTGGTCCGCGGCTCGGCCTTCACTTTACGATCCTGCCCGTTGACGTTGAGCGTGATCTCGGTGACATCCGGGCCGAGCAGCTTGACGCTGGACTCTTCGGCCTGGAGGAGTGCCGGGGCCGTGGCCATGGCGGTGGCCGCCGCGGCGGCGCCCGAACCCCGCAGGAAGTCGCGGCGATTGAAGCCCGGCTTCGCTGGGGCCGGCGTCGGCCTGTGTGTGTGACGATCCTTCATGCCAACGGACCTCCGTTGTACTCAAGGTTGATGGGCATTGCGACAAGTTGTGCGGCGAGGCGCCGCTTGCGAACGCAGGACCGATACGTCCCACGTTGGCCGACTCGCACCGCGCGGCGATCGACCCGAGGCGACCGTCGCGCCGGCGAGTTCCCCTTCCCGCCGGGGCCGGCGGCGCCGCTGCGATTGTAGCGGTTGGCCTCCCGGATTCAACTAAATGCCCGACAATCGGCCCCTGCACCACGCGGCCTTGCGTTGTGACCCGTGCGACGCGGACGTATGCTGCGGGTTGAATTGTCTACCTGCGCTCCACACAAAGAGTTTCGTCGATGACCGCTCGTTCCCCCGGTCAGCAGTCGTCGCCCGCTGCGTCCGACGCGAATACGTTGGGCGATGGGCGCTGGGAAACGGGCGCGGGACCGCAGCGCGGGCGCCGGCCCCTCCGCGTTGCCGGTTGCCAGTTCGACGTGGGGCCGAGCATCGCGGCCAATCTGGCCGAGATCCTCCGCCTGTTGCAGGCGGCCGCGGTGCAGGGAGCGCGGGTGGCCCATTTTCCCGAAACGGCACTCACCGGCTACGCTGGAGCCGATATCGCCGCCACCGCGGACATCGATTGGGGCGAACTGCACGCCGCGACTGCGACGGTCTGCCAGGCCGCGCGCGACCTGCGGCTGTGGGTCCTGCTGGGCTCGACGCATCGGCTGTCGACGGGTGTCCTGCCGCACAATTCGGTCTACATCATCAACGATCTTGGGGAGGTGATCGATCGCTACGACAAGCGCTTCTGCACCGGCATTACCGAGCCCGAACCGCAGCGCGATCTGCGGCACTACACGCCCGGCAGCCATACGCCGGTCTTCGAGATCGACGGTTACCGCGCCAGTGTGCTCATCTGCTACGACTACCGCTTTCCGGAACTTTACCGCGACCTGAAGCGTCGCGGGGGCGAGCTCGTCTTTCAGTCGTTCCACAATGCGCGCTTCAGCCGCGAGGTTTATGAGCACCAGAACCTCTGGCGCGAGGTCGTGCCAGGGACCATGATCGGGCACGCCGCCTGCAACCACCTTTGGATCAGCGCCACCAACAGCAGCACCCAGTACTCGCTCTGGCCGACGTTTTTCGTGCAGCCCGACGGCCAGATCACGGGCCGGCTCGCGGATCACGAGACGGGCGTGCTCGTGAGCGAGGTGGATCCCGCGCGCCCCCTGTGGGATGCCCCGGGGCCCTGGCGGGAGCGGGCCTGGTCGGGCGAGCTGCACAGCGGCACCCTCGTCGACGACCCCCGTGGCCGGGACCGGACGAGCTATTAGGGGCTCGGGCCGGGGCAGGGCTCGCGTCCGGCCCCCTGCCGAATGGCCTGTTGCCCCGCCGAATTCCGCGGTTTACGATCTCTGCGGTTCGATTGGTTACCCAAGTGGGCAATTCTCCGGGTGGCGCCATGCTCGTGTTTCGTCGTGACTCGTTGGTGGCGGTCTGTCTGCTGTTCGTCTCGTCGGCGCTGGCGGCCGACGCTCCCCGTCCCGACAATTCGCCCCCCGAAGGCTTCGTCGCGCTCTTCAACGGCAAGGATCTCGCCGGCTGGAAGGGGCTGGTCAAGGATCCGATTGAGCGGGCCAAGCTCACGCCCGAGCAACTCGAGGATTTGCAAAAAGCGGCCAACCAGAAGGCACAGATGCACTGGTCGGTTGAGAATGGCGTCCTCATCTACGACGGCAAGGGAGACAGTCTCGTCACCGAGAAAGACTACGGCGACTTCGAACTCTTCGTCGATTGGAAGATCGCCGCCAAAGGAGACAGCGGCATCTACCTGCGCGGCTCGCCGCAGGTGCAGATCTGGGACGATCCGGTCGGCTCGGGCGGACTCTACAACAATCAGAAGAATCCTTCGAAGCCCTCGAAGGTGGCCGACAAACCGGTCGGCGAATGGAACACCTTTCATATCAAGATGGTCGGCGACCGTGTCTGGGTGACCCTCAATGGCGAGCTCGTCACCGACGGCGTGGTGATGGAAAATTATTGGGATCGCGAGAAACCGATCTATTCGACCGGCGCCATCGAACTGCAGCACCACGGCAACCGGCTGGAGTTCAAGAACATCTACGTGAAAGAACTGCCGCGGTAATAAGCGGATACCGCACTTCTGTAGTCGGCCTCTCTGACTCAAAGTGAGCAGAATCACGCGGCCATTTTTAGGAATTCTCGGACGCGCTGCCTGGT